>NZ_JAHHPQ010000046.1:0-2031 GCF_024606245.1 Endozoicomonas sp. SESOKO2 | reverse complement strand
TCGCCATTCTTGTCTTTCCATTCAGGCCAGCTCAGCACCGCTTTCACTTCCTCATGTTTGGGAAAGCCTCTGCTATGATTCATAGACGAGATGGCGAGGAACAGCTGTGTATTGAAATTGTCATTCTGGTCTTTCCATTCCGGCCAGCTCAGTATTGCTTTCACTTCCTCATGTTTGGGCACACCTTTGCCATTGTTCATGGATGCAAAGGAAGTTAATACATTCAAACTGGCTAAATATGCGAGTTCATCCTGGCTACGTTCGACAAAATCAGAGATATGTTCTTTTCTATTCTTCAGCATGTCGGTCAGCACGTCAGTATTTTTGATGCTTTCAGGAAGGTGCCCAAAAAAAGCAATGGCATTATCGAAGAAACCATTAAAAGAATTTCTCTCTACGAAACCAAGCAGCCTGTAAAAAGAGTACTTAACCGTGATGTTTTCTTTCTCGAATACCACCATCAGGGATTGCACTTTTTCCAATTCTTCATTGGTTAATTCGTATTCGATATTCTCTTTTACTTCTTCCAATGGTTCATTTTTTTTACTCTCAGTCCCCGGCGGGCAGTTGTCACATAAAAACGCTGAAGCTGATTCCTCATTAGCTATACGCTTTAATTCTTGTTGATTCAGTGGCTTGTTACACTTCGAACAAGTTGCAACCGAACTTCCAGTGTCCTGCTCAGCCGAGGGTTTCAGTGGTTCATCGCCCCCACTACCACTGTCGTCTTCTGAATCGGTTTCCTGGCCAGGGACGGCGGCTTGGGAAATCTGGCCGGATTGGCCTGACCCGCCTGTTGTCGCAGTCGACGATGCTGCAGTCGTTCGGGAGGGGTGACCCTTTTTCCCGGAACCCGCCTGACGGCCAGAACCTTTACCAGAAGTGATCTCACGGTAAATACTGAGTTCCTGATCATTATCTGCCAGCCATGTTTGAAGCAGTCCTGGATCAATCGTGGCAGGGTCTGACCTTTCCAGATCCATAAGATCCGCTTCAATCACCATGATCCGGTTTGACAAAACCCGAGCCAGTGTTGTTTGGTTTTTATTAGTAGATAATTGTCGTTTTAATCGTAGCTTACGAAGCAGTTCCTTTTTTTTTTGCAGGTATTTTTGAACAGGGCTGAGAACAAGGTTATGGGCAGGCTGGGGCTGTGGATCGGTATTCCAGTTGTTTCCGTCACTTGGCCAAATGGGGAGGGGAGGCAATTGTTGAGCGAGTGGCATAAACCCAGCCGAATGAGGATTGGTTTTTACAGGTTCAGTCAACTTATTGGTATAAACGAAATGCACTGGTGGTGGGCTTGAGCCGGCTAATCCCAATGCGGGCAGCGACTCCCCAAACATTATGCTCATCAACAGAAGCAGCGGTCGGAGCATTAAGCAGAGAGTTTGGTTTTTTTGTTGGCGTCTCGTAGATTCAGGCTTAAAAAAAATCCGCATCACGGACTCCTTCGCTATTGGAAAAACACGTTATTTTAACGTCATCCGGCTCATGACCATTGAATGACCTCTCATTGGCACCGGAATATATAGCAGCCAGATAGTCAGTGCGCCACGATCGGAGTTGGCGAAAAGTTTTTTTTAAGTGAGAGAGTTCGCCTGACAGAAGCTTTCGTCAAACTTAAAGAAGCGGGTTAGCTTAATTGAGGCTTTTATAAAACGACAGTAGTCTAAAGAAATCTGCTGAGTCAGACGAAAGACATATGCCTATTAAAAAATACTTCCACACCCATCAAATAACTCTAATTCCTGACAACTCTGATAAACATCAGGATCAACCTCTGATAATAAGGGGTCTTGCCTTTTTAACCGCTTTATTTCGCTGCATGCCCGTTGCCTCCATCCTTCCAGTATGTGGTTATCGATATCGATTTTGGCTTTTTTAAGGACGGTTACTGTGTGCATCAGCTCCATTTCATCTCCATAATCGTCCAGCAAGTTCAGTATTTCGATGCTAAAAACTTCTGTCTGGTTGAGCTTTAACCATAAACTGCCAAACGCCTGTTTTTCTTGTTTGTCGTCTGGCGGG
>NZ_JAHHPQ010000428.1:0-2568 GCF_024606245.1 Endozoicomonas sp. SESOKO2 | reverse complement strand
CGTATATTCCCTGTCCCTTGATGTCGTGTGGAAAGCCAACGACAGCGGCCTCCGCGACGTCTTTATGAGAGACCAGTGCCGACTCAATTTCAGCAGTACCCATTCGGTGGCCGGAGACATTAAGTACGTCATCAACACGCCCCGTGATCCAGTAATAGCCATCTGCGTCCCTACGGGCGCCATCGCCAGTGGTGTACATACCCTTAAAGCTGGAGAAGTAGGTTTGAATAAAGCGCTCATGGTCATCAAAGACAGTCCGGGCTTGTCCGAGCCAGCTATCGAGAATAACCAGATTGCCTTCCTGTTCACCTTCGAGTATACGACCTTCGTTGTCAACCAGGGCGGGTCTGATACCGAAGAATGGGCGGGTTGCAGAACCGGGTTTCAGATCAGTAGCGCCAGGGAGCGGTGTCAACATAGCTCCACCTGTCTCTGTCTGCCACCAGGTATCTACTATGGGGCACTGTTCATTGCCGATGGTTTTGTAGTACCAACTCCACGCTTCGGGGTTGATGGGCTCTCCAACGCTGCCCAGTAGCCTGAGGCTGGAGCGGTGAGTGTTTTCGACAGCCGCATCGCCTTCAGCCATGAGTGCACGTATGGCCGTGGGAGCGGTATACAGAATATTAACCTGATGTTTGTCAACGACCTTACTGATTCTGTTGCAGGCCGGGTAGTTGGGTACACCTTCATGCATTACTATGGTGGCGCCATTCAGAAGTGGGCCATAAGTGACATAGGTGTGACCTGTAATCCAGCCAATGTCAGCGTTACACCAGAATACATCACCCTCCTGATAGTCAAACACATACTGATGGGTCATAGAGGCATAAACCAGATAACCGCCGGTGCTGTGAAGTATGCCTTTAGGTTTACCCGTGGAGCCCGAAGTGTAGAGAATAAATAGTGGATCTTCTGCATTCATCTCTTCGGGAACACAGTGCTCTGAAGCCGTGGCAGTCAGCTCCTGCCAGTCAATATCACGACCTTCCTGCCAGTTAACCTCTTCACCGGTGTGTCGTAAAACAATGACCTTTTCAATGCTGGTTACTGCCGGGTTTTCAAGAGCTTGATCAACGTTGTTTTTCAAGGGAATCTTGCGTCCGCCACGAATACCTTTATCGGCGGTAATGATCAGTTTGGCACTGGAGTCGATTATTCTTCCTGCCAGAGCTTCAGGTGAAAAGCCGCCGAAGATGACCGAGTGAATGGCGCCAATACGTGAACAGGCCAACATCGCTACGATGGCCTCAACGACCATTGGCATGTAAATGGCTACAACATCACCTTTGCCAACACCCTGACTCTTCAGGCCATTGGCAAAACGACAGACTTGTTCGTGAAGTTCTCTGTAGGTGACTTCTTTACAGGGCTGGTCTTCTTCATCCGGTTCCCAGATGATGGCAACCTGATCGGCTTGTTTGTCGAGGTGACGGTCCAGGCAGTTGAAAGAGGCATTGGTGGTGCCGTCGAAGAACCATTTAATATCGACATTTTCGTGATCGAACGACACATTCCTGATCTGTGTGTAAGGGGTGAACCAGTCGATTCTCTTGCCATGTTCTCGCCAGAACCTTTCTGGGTTAACGACAGATTGCTGGTACATCTCATGATAACGCTCGTTATCTGCCAGTGTATTCTCTCTCTGAACCTCAGTTACCGGGTACACACACACTTCAGTCATAATGAATCCCTAGAGTTATTCTAATTTTTCTTCAGGCAATGTATTGATAGGGTGTTTGTAGTTTTTAGCATTGTGATGCCTGATTGTCATCTTAAGGCGATACCTTCTTCAGGAAATTAGACTTTGGTAGAATAATTCTGTTATTGAATTAGAAAAAAGTAAGAAAGTATGGCTGGATGGTGGTTGGCTCTCATAGCCCTTCTCTATGTGGGGGGATTGTTTTCGGTAGCCTGGTATGGTGATCATGCAGGCGCACAATTACGAGAAAAATGGCGCCCCTATATTTACAGTCTGTCGTTGGCTGTCTATTGCACTGCCTGGACTTTTTTTGGTGCTGTGGGTCAGGCATCTCAGAACATCTGGTCATTTCCGAGTATCTATATCGGGCCCATTCTGGTCTTTGTATTTTTCCGGCAAATGCCATGGGCAGTACAAATACCGCGGTCAGAAGCAGATAGACAGGAAACATCCAGCGAGCGCGGTTTAGATCCCTGATATCACGATTTTCCACCACCAGAACATGGAACTGTCTCGGCAGGCAGATAAAAGCCGCCATGGCGACCATAATTGGGGCCATCAGAGTCAAAAACAGACTCTCATCCGTGGGTTTAGCCAACGCAGTTTCAAAATGAACCAGTGGATCGCTGGCTTCTGTAAAAAATCGATAAGTGATCCAGCCTCCAACCACCAGAAAGGCAATCAGCTTCAATAGAGACTCAAAGGCGATGGCCAGCATGACGCCATGCTGATGTTCTGTAGTATCCAGTCTGCGAGTGCCAAACATAATCACAAACACAGCCAGCAGCAGGGTGACCAACAGAGCTGCATCCTGCTGCTGCCCGGGAGCCATGGCAGCGGGAGACAGAAGTTCAAAACCCATGATG
>NZ_JAHHPQ010000427.1:0-2573 GCF_024606245.1 Endozoicomonas sp. SESOKO2 | reverse complement strand
GAAAAGCCGACACCACGCCAATCAGCAAAGCCATTTCCAACGGTTCCACAAGTCTGGGCCAAGCCTCTGGTCAGGCAAAGCGCCAGACAGTCTATCTCAACATTGGGTCTTGATAGCATACTCTACCTGTCAGGCTTCAGTGACAAAGACCTGCAAATACTGAATCAGGATAAAAGCTAAGGATGGTTCCAGCGTTCAATGATTACAACAAGCTTTTTACGTGTCTTACAGGCTGTGGCTTTTTTGGCATCTCTTTGGTCTTTAAGCAGCTATGGGGCGTCTCTTTCTGAATCTTCCTCTGTACTCTCAGCGGGCGAAAAATGGCGGAAGATTCTCAAAGAGGCCAGAGGGCAGAGTGTTTACTTTAATGCCTGGGGCGGAGATCAGCAGGTCAATGACTATATTCGCTGGACAGCCAAACAAGTACGACAGCGTTATGATATTGAATTGAAACAGGTCAAAGTCAGCAATACGGCAGACGTTGTCAGTCGTATATTGGCAGAGAAGCAGGCCGGTCGCGATTCAGACGGCACGGTCGACATGATCTGGATTAATGGCGAGAACTTCCGTTCAATGAAAAATCATGGCCTGCTTTTTGGGCCATTTTCTGAACAACTACCCAATTACCGCTGGATTGATACCCGGGAAAAACCCACAACGATTCTGGATTTTGGTGAGCCCGTTGAAGGTCTGGAAGCACCCTGGGGCATGGCGCAGCTGGTTTTTATTTATGATCAGGAGAGTGTGCAGGCACCTCCGAAAAGCGCGGCAGATTTATTGAAATTTGCCAGAAAGCATCCTGGCCGGGTCACCTATCCAATGCCACCTGATTTTGTAGGAACCACGTTTCTTAAGCAGTTGTTGCTTGAGCTGGCCCAGCAGAATCCGGCTTTGTTCCAGCCTGTTGGCCCAGACAGCTTTGACAAGATAACGGCACCCTTGTGGCGTTATCTTGATGAACTGCACCCGTTATTGTGGCGTGAGGGCGAAACCTTTGTGCAGAACAATCTGGCGCTGACACCTCTGCTGGATGATGGTGAAATTCTATTGTCAATGTCGTTTAATCCATCTTATGCCAGCTCTGCGATTGCCAATGGCGAACTTGCCGAAAGCGTCAGAACCTATGTTCATTCTGACGGAACGGTCGGAAACACTCACTTTCTGGCTATTCCCTATAATGCCCGTGCAAAAGCAGCTGCGCAGGTCGTGATTAACTTCCTGGTGTCCCCTGAAGCCCAGTTACACAAAGCGGACCCGGATGTCTGGGGTGATCCTACCGTCTTGAGCATGGGAAAACTGGCTGAGTTGGATAAACGACACTTCAGTGAGTTACCTCTGGGTATCGCTACCCTCAGCCCTGAAGCTCTGGGCATAACATTGCCTGAGCCACACGGCTCCTGGTCAACCGCTCTGGAAGCAGAGTGGCAGAAGCGTTACCGTCAGTGAGAAAGGCAGTTTGAAGTTCAGAAAGAGTTTTGCTGTGCAACTTGCTGCGGCACTGGTCGCAGTTTTATTCTTATCCGTCGTATTGTTGGGCACAGTCAGTGCGGTTCTGCCCGCATTTGGTTATTTACCGATACTGGGAATGACTTCCCTGTCTTTTGCTCCCTGGCTGCAAGTGTGGGAAACGCCCGGCCTGACAGAGATGCTCTGGTGGTCTTTTTTCTCGGGTATGTCAAGCACACTGGTCTCCATGCTGCTGGCGCTGGCGTTTGTCAGTGCTGCCTGGGATCGCCGGTTCTGGTATCAGGCACAGCGCTGGTTATCACCCATCATGGCAACACCCCATGTAGCACTTTCTGTAGGGCTGTTCTTTTTGATTATGCCCAGTGGTATTTTGGCCAGGGGACTCTCAGCTTTCATGGATTGGCAAGGCCCCCCGGACTGGCAGACGGTGCAGGACCCCTGGGCGTTGTCATTAACCGCATTGTTGGTTCTGAAGGAAACTCCTTTTCTGATTCTGATGCTGATGGTGGCCATCAGGCAATTGCCGGTCAGGGAAATACTAAGAACGGGGGCCGGACTGGGCTATCAATCCTGGACGGTCTGGGTAAAGTTGATCTGGCCCCAGCTGTACTTGAGAGTTCGTCTTTCCATGCTGACAGTTCTGGTGTTTGCCCTCTCTGTTGTCGATATCGCCATTGTACTGGGCCCGGCAACACCGCCCACTTTTGCCGTGCAGGTGCTGAACTGGTATCAGAATCCTGACCTTGAATTTCAGGCTTTGGCCTCTGTCGGCAGTGTTTTGTTGATGATTTTGGTGCTTGCTGCCATTGGTTCTATTGTATTGCTGGAAAGGTTGGCAGCCACTTTGCTAAGGGGCTGGCTGACCTCCGGTCGCAGAGGCTCTGGAGAAGGTGTTTGGCGTTGTCTGTCTATTTTTGGCTGGAAGGCACTGCTGGTTGTATTCGGCGCCAGTGCGTTCATGTTGTTAATCTGGTCGTTTGTCTGGCGGTGGCGATTCCCTCATCTTTTGCCACAGAGTTGGTCCTTCCGCCATTGGGAACGGGCTTGGCCAAGACTTGTGGAACCGTTGGAAATGGCTTTGCTGATTGGCGTGGTGTCGGCTTTTC
>NZ_JAHHPQ010000426.1:0-1375 GCF_024606245.1 Endozoicomonas sp. SESOKO2 | reverse complement strand
GATTCGTTTTTCTTCAGGCACATCGGGTACGTTTTTAACCGTTAGACTGGTGACTGCGAAAAATTATTTGTACACCATTATTTACAACAGTAATGGGCAACTGTCTTTCGTTACTTATGAAAACCAGGCCAATGTCCATCAATTTGACGCTGCATTCAAGACCCCGGCGACAAGGTCAATGCGCCCGGTTTTTGTGGGCAATAAAGCCTATCTGGCAGTTGCAGACGCTGATGTTGAGAAGGGTATCCGGCATGTCCGGATGCAGGTGATTTTTCTGAATTTTGAATACCTGCCGCCTATATCCCATCCAGAATTCCCAGACTGGGGTATTGGGCTTATTACAGCGGGTGTTGTGGTCTTGATTGCCGTGGTTTCAGCTATCGTAGCCGTTAAGAAGTTCAAGAGGAAACCACCCGTTCCCGTAAGTGATGCCACGAATGCGTACCAAGGGTTATGATCATTAATAACCACCAAACATTCAGGCAACCAGATCAACCCGCTGATGATCCTCTGGGATTAACGAGAAGACACCTAATATTCCTGTGCAGCGTATTAAAGCCCGGTATCAGCAAATAGGGCCAGCAACGCTTCCACATGAAATCGTATATATTTATCCATACCGATAATGGTGGTTTTTTTGAAGAATGTGCTTACGAGGAGCCAGTAATCTCAGTGCAGCGGCATTAACATCAGGGAATGAATGGAATTTCAGGTTGCAATGCAGTGGCTACTCAGATGATCCTTGTGTTCAGTAGTTTGCTCATATCCATCGTCAGTGACATGAAATTTTCAGCCATGATCTTGTTCAGTCTTCAAGCGATGAATGAATGGATTGATAGCTAACTACCTGAAAGTCGTCGTAAGATGCAGCTTTTAGCGGCAGATGATGAAGAGCTGATTGAATCGCCAACACCCACTGAGACTCACGTCTATTGTTCCTGTTTTCTGAAATAACAGTCTCGACAACTGTTATTTTACCGCTGATCGACAGCGACAGGCATCTCGAATCTTTCCCTGTTTTTTAACCGGACGGCAGTGAATTTTGTGTCCATTTTCACTGCCTCAGATCACCAAGTGAAGAATCCAAAGCCAGAATTCTGGAGAGAGGTTATGGGCATTGCGAAGGGCTGGTCTATTGCGGGTTTGGTTATCCTGTTGGCAGCAAGCTTTCTGCAGGCAGTTGCTCAGACGTCTGTTACTGCCCAGCCAACAACGTCTGGTAATGCAACCGTGAACCTTCTGTTGATCCATGTGATTAATATGGATCCGAACATGTTACCGGTAACGGCTGCTCCAACACCTACAGGAGGCGTTGTCCCTCCAAGACATTGTCGGCCCTACTGGGCTACGAGTGTCTCATGGAATATGAACACTA
>NZ_JAHHPQ010000425.1:0-21136 GCF_024606245.1 Endozoicomonas sp. SESOKO2 | reverse complement strand
CTGGCTTCTGTCCCTTCAAACAACCGCTACACCAGACAGACCAAAGAAATCTACGTTTACCTAATCGCTCTGAATATCCTGGAGGCTGATATTACCAGCAAAAGGAGTATCAAAACAAAGCGTAAAAAGGCTGGTTGGAGTAATAAACATCTTGCTCAGCTACCGAGGGCATTCGTTGTAGGGCTAAATGAGAATGATTAGACTGGTGCGTAAGCCCTGTGCCTTTACCCAAGACGCATAAACCAACTGATACTCTTCAAACGGCTACGATACTCTGCCACATATTCATCGATACGGTCTGGTTCTGAGCAGCTTAGAGTGGCATTGCTCGTATAGATCAAGAGAGGGCCAGTAAAAAGGGCAGTCTAACGTCGCACTACTTCACCTCATCTCGACTCCAGCTTTCAACCTCAATCTTACGGGCATTTTTGTCAGGCATTCTTACATAATGGTTAGCCATAAATTGGAACCAAAAAGAGTTTTCAGGGACAAAGTGAAACAGAACGAATTAAGGAATAAAGATATGGATCAAGTAGTAGTAAAACCGGCCATATTGCCAGGGGCATATACCCCGGCACACTCTGAATCGGAGGTAGCTGGCCTACCAATTAATAAAGCTGATGATAAGAAGTACCTTCCTGAGGCAGAAGAGCACAGAGAACATTATTTTGGGCATAAGGATCTTTCATCGAGACGCACTTCTTTGGTTACGACCAAAAAAGATAACAATGATCACTACATCCAACTTGCAAAAAATATCGTCTTTACTCTGGATCGATTTTTGTTTGATTCAATTAATGAAGAGTCCTGGGAAAATATGGCTAATAGTTTAATGTTTTCTGGTATTGATTCATTAGAGAAAGCCACTGCTATGGATTTGAAGGTATGCCCTCCATGTCCAGTCTTTCACACATGGGGCGCATTGCATGGCACCACCATCTTTAATGGCTTGAATAATCCTGAAAGACACACGGAAATAAATTATGTTAAGAGGATATTGGAAGAAGGAACTAAACTCAGTGAAAGTGACATCCCCCTGTTTATAGTCTTTTCAGATATGAATCTAACAGGCTCTCAAATTGAACAGATGAAGGCTGAATTTGAAAGTCATGAGAATATCTTATGTATCTCGTTAGAAACAGATTTGCAGCTAACATTCCCTGCAGAATTGCAGCAATATGCTTCACGCATGAACATCAGATTTATAGATTCTATTAGAGTTGTTGTATCTCAAAATATTACTAAGACTATAAGCTTTTGTATAGACAAGGCAAATTCTGAAAAAAAAACCAAACTAGCTAATCGTTTTGAAAAGCTAGGGGTTAATCATTTATTTTATTCAGATATAGATAATCAATGGTTATCCAAACCACCTTTCATATTAGCCAGACATGGGATGTTTACTCTGCCAACAATGTCGAGTACATTGCCACTTATTAACACATACATTAACAGTACAAAACTACCTAATGCCGATAGAAAGCTTTTAGATAGGCATAGATCATTTTTCTCTGAACTGCCTCATCTAAATAAAGAAAATTCAAAGAAGTGGTCTACAGACAAAGCGAGAATGCTATTTGATTATATTTTAAGTGGTGAAGCAGAGAGTAATTATCAACATCTATCAAAGCAGTTAGTCAAAATTTCATCCGACTACGATTATCTTTTGAGGGCTAATAATGAAATAATTTCCTGGAAAGGTGACAATGGTTGCTTCTTTGTAAGAGAGCACTCTAAAGGAGATTTTTTAAGAGCCGCTTCAAAAAGAATTAGCATGATAAATCTTCATCAAAAACCGGATACTGAATATTGTCATAATCCAGATCCATATTACAGAGAAGCACACAGACTCACTGGAATGCAATTACTCAAGTATTATTACTATGGGCATGATGGCACGTGGATCAAATAATAGAAGATGCCTAATCGCTATTAGAACTCAATTAAATGATACTGGATAGTAGTTCACCGAAAAACCACAAGTAATCTAGCAAATAAGTTAGGTAACAGAAAAAATCTTTTAGCGTAGGGCAGTCTCAATCTCAGGTAAAAACGGTATACATTAGGTCCTTTGTGATTTTTTCAGACAATCTTACCTGTTTTCTAGTAATCATTTAGAACCAATAAATGTTTTAAGATACTAAGAAATAAAGCATTAAATAATAGAAATCAGTACATGGACCAAATTATAGGATCGAAAAAATTATCTGCCGCATATACCCCACTATACACCGATACGGAGGGAGGCACGCTATCTAAAAATACTGGTAATGATAGGAAATACCTTTCTAAAGCAGAAGAATGCACAGAAAATCATCTTGAGCAAAAGTTACTGTCATTTAGAAGCATTTCTCTGGCTCCGACCGAAAAAGATAAGGGTAATCACTACATCGCACTTGCAAAAAATATAGTTACTACTGAAAGTCCAATTTTTTTTGATTCAATTGATGAAGAATCCTGGAAAAACATGGCTGACAGTTTAAAATTTTCAGACATTGATTCATTAGAGAAAGCCATCGCTATGGATTTAAGGGTATGTCCTCCCTGCCCTATATTTCACACATGGGTCGCATTGCACGGTACCACAATATTCAATGGTTTGAATACCCCTAAAAAACTCAGGGGAATTAATTATGTTGAAAGGGTATTAAAAGAAGGAACTGATCTGAGTAAAAATGACATCCCACTTTTTATAGTATTTTCGGATATGAATCTAACAGAATCTCAAATTAATGAAATGAAGGGTGAGTTTAAAGATCATGATAATATATTATGTATCTCGCTTGAAACAGACCTGCAACTAAAATTCCCCAAGCCATTAGATAAATATGCTTCATCTATGAGCTTTGAGTTTATGGATTCCATTAGGCTTGTTGTATCTCAACACATTACTAAGACTATAAGCTTTTGTATAGATAAAGCAAAATCTGAAAACAAAATCAAACTAGCTAATCGTTTCGAAAAGCTAGGGACTAACTATTTGTTTTATTCAGATATTGACAACCAATGGTTATCCAAACCTCCTCACATTTTAGCTAGTCATGGAATATTTAGTCAGCCGACAATATCAAGATCGTTGCCTCTCATCTATATAAAAAGTGAAGATGAAAAAAAGCTATCTGATGTTGATAGAAAACTTTTGGAAAGACATAGATCATTTTTCTCTGAGCTTCCTTACTTATATAAAAGAAATTCAGAAAAATGGTCTACAGATAAAGCAAAAAAGCTTTTTGATTATATTTTAAGTGGTGAAGCAGAATGTAATTTTAAACATTTATCAAAACAGATTACACATATTTCACCTATCTACACATGCCTATTCAATATAGATGAAGGGGTTTCCTGGGAAGGTGAAAATAGTTGTTTTTTTGTGGCAGAGCACTCTAAAGAAGTTTTTTTAAGAGGTGCTTTAAAAACCCCCTGGAGGATAGACCTTCATCAAAAGCCAACTAGTAAACTTGCTGATGATTCTTATAATCCAGATCTATATTACAAAGAAGCACATAGTCTCATTGGAATGCAATTACTTAAATATTATTATCATGGACATGATTTCACATGGTGCACTTGGTAGAAAATACCTTAGATCTGATAAAGTGCCAAGCCGGAAGACCTGCCTGAAGAGCGGGAGATCCTACTAACAGTTATTGTGTGTGCTGACTATGCAAAATCATTGGATAAACCAAGATATCCTTAAAGTTTATCGTTTTTCAAATATGCAGTTTTTTTTGCTTCCTGAATGAAAACTCATATCTGCCACTTTTTATTCACCTTGAGTTAGCTCCTCAATCTCTCTCTTTATGTCTTGCAGTTCTTCAAGTAGTCCTAATTCACTACATGAGTTTATAAACTCACTACTTTCATTAAGTATTTCCAACACCATCAGCAAGACCTTCTTTAAGTCCTCATTCAATCCTTTATTTCTTTGCAAACCCTCAAAAGTATTATCAAGTTGACCACCTGGTCCGGACAAGGGAGACAGGGAAGAAAACATTAAAAATTGATCAACGCTGGTAGCAACTAAACCATTCTGTTGCAAGTTCCATAATTGCCCTAAATATATATCTTTTGGATTTGTGGGGTTAGATTGAGTTTCGCTTAAAAGCACTGCTCTCATCATTCTAATACCTTCAATCATTTTTGAAAGCCCAGATGATTCACGAGCGCCAATAAAGCTTTCCAGGCTATATTCGCTTTTTTTAAATGCTCTTGTAAAAGCTTTATCGTAAAATGAGATGAAACGAGTAGAAGTTGAAAGCACTGTTGCGCTTGAATGATATGGAAGTGCATATATTAGTAACACTAAGATCGTATTTCTTAATCTCATTCTGTACTGCTCTCTGTCATACCTAACTTACGACGAAAAATAGCACTGAATATCTGGAAAAGCAAAAATCCAAAATCAAGTACAAAGTTTGAGGTGCCACCTTATTTTTCAAGAAAAAGATAAGGACAACCATTAATAAAAAATCATAATAATCGAGACAATTAAACAAAAAAAGAAAAATTAGAACAGAAAAAACCCGCTGGAGCTAATGTGCAGCACCAGATGATAATGATTAGACATTACAGATCAGCACAGGCTTCGACGGCAAAGATGGAAACCAATGGGTCAACCACCCACTGCCGATGATGCGCAACATTCTTCCCAGTCAGATGATCCTCACCACACAAATTAGCCCTGCGAACACACCGATAGTACGGAGTCGAACCTGAATCAATCAGGCTACTGCGAACCTGAGTCATGAGATCTTCAGCTACAATGGTAAAAATTGGAAACAGCAGTAAAGTAGTTCAATCCGTAGACTGGTCAAATATATGGATGTCCCTATTCTTTTATATGCCTATACTCAATGCCGTGTATCGCCATCAATGAGATTTGATAGATGAGTCTGCTCGTAAAAGCAATGATGCTACTGTTTTTTATCTCCGGCAGTACCACATCAAATGAAATAAAGGGTACAATAAAAATAACAGTTTTAGTAAATCAAAACAGACTACCTTTCGAAAAGGAATATGCTGAGATATACAGTCTTACTCAACTGATACAGAAATTTATTTTTGGAAAAATATCAGAAAAAATTGCAACTAATATAAGAAATCATCGTCCCCGAGAGCTAACTATTTCTGAACAGTTGACAGTAAATATTCAAAAGGAATCAGATGATCAAAAAAACAATAGAGCATACTGCTCCGAAGTTTTTTCATCTGAAAATCCTGAATCTCTTACATTTTCCGAGCCGCCTTCATCTACTGAAACCTTATTAGACCAGCAAACTTTTCTCGAAACGACAGCATCAACAACAATTGATAATAATACAGTAACTTTTCATTTTAATGTTCCTTTTATTGCTTCTTTTAATAGCAACGGGGAACCTTTAATCGGTATCAAAGCAACTTTTGATAAGATTTACGACGAGTTACAAACGCACCTGATCAGTGAAATCGATTGAGCTAAAATAGACATAACATCAAATTAAGGAAATGCATCTCAGGTGCAAGCTCCTGATTTTTTGTTGGCTCACGATCATTCTAAATCAGCATATTAAAATCAACTGTATACCCAGCTTTTTCATTTCTATAACAGTACCAAGCCCAATCTTGATCTCAAATATACACCATTCCACCGATGCCACTCTCCAGCCTGGTAATCCTCACCATATAAGTAATCCATGCGGGTCAAATATATGAATGTCTTTTTCCATTTGTGCTTTTTCAATTTTTTATATGAATCTCTCTGTCTATTTCTTATTCATTTTTCACTTTTTGTTCACTTTTTCATTTTGTTAGACATTCTTGCACACTTGTTAGCAATGAATCAGAACCAACACACGTTGTAAGGTTCTAAGGAGCAAAGAACAAGGAGCAAGGACATGGATCAAGTTGTAGGAGAGCAAATACATCCGGCAGGATATTCGTCACTGTACACTGAAACGCTGACAGAAAGCCTATCTGAAAATAAAGTTAACAATAAGAAATACCTTCCTAAGGCAGAAGAGTACACAGAAGAGCATTTTGGGTGTAAGGACTTATCATCAAGATGTATTTCCTTGGTACCGTCCGGGAAAGATAACGATAGTCACCACATCCGCCTTGCAAAAAATATAGTTTTCACGGCAGATCCAAATTTTTTTGATTCAATTGATAAAGAGTCATGGAAGAATATGGCTGATAGCTTAAAGTTTTCAGGCATTGATTCACTGGAGAAAGCCAGTGCTATGGATTTGAGGGTATGTCCTCCATGTCCGGTCTTTCACACATGGGCCGCACTGCATGGCACCAGCATATTTAATGGATTGAATAATCCTCGACATCTTACTGGAATTAATTATATTCAAACAATATTACAAGAAGGAACCGATCTCAGTAAAGATGATATTCCATTACTTATCGTGTTTTCGGATATGAATCTGACAAAGACTCAAATTGATCAGATGAAGGCTGAATTTAAATATCATGAAAATATCTTATGTATCTCTATGGAAACAGATCTGCAGTTAGGTTTTCTCGTGCAATTAGAGAAATATGCTTCATCGATGTGCCTTCAGTTTATGGATTCTATTAGAGTTATTGTGTCTCAAAACATTACCGAAACTATAAGATTTTGTATAGATAAGGCAGAGTCTGAAAACAAAACCAAACTAGCTAATCGTTTACAAAAACTAGGAGCTAATCATTTATTTTATTCAGACATTGATAATCAGTGGTTATCTAAACCACCTTATATATTAGCTAGCCATGGGACTTTCACTCAGCCAAAAATGTCAATGACATTGCCACTTATCTACATAGATAAAGACGTTGTAGAACAACTATCTGAAACTAATAAAATCCGTTTAGAGAGGCATAGATCATTTTTCTCTGAAATGCCCTACCTAAATAAAAGAACATCAAAAAAATACTCCAGAGATAATGCGATAAAACTATTTGATTATATTCTAAGTGGTGAAGCAGACAGTAATTATGAATATCTATCAAAACAGATTATACATATTTCACCTCACTACGATTATCTCTTGGAATCTGATAGAGGCGTTTCCTGGGACGGTGAAAACAGTTGTTTTTTTGTGGCAGAGCATTCTAAAGATGTTTTTTTAAGAGGTGCCTTAAAGAAACCCTGCATTATAGACCTTCATGAAAAGCCAGTTAGTGGACGTACTGATGACTCTTACAATCCAGACCCTTATTACAGAGAAGCACACAGCCTCGTTGGCATGCAATTACTGAAGTATTATTATCATGGACATGATGACACGTGGCGCCGTTCTTAGAAGATGACCAGAAGATTTAGGGCACCCATAAAAAATCAAACTGCCTTTACCCAAATAATCGAGGATTAAAAGCGTAACCTTCATTCGCAATCTCTGTCAGGCATCTGGTTGTCCTTAGTTGTCCTTCCTTAGTTGTCCTTTCAAAAGCCGGGGCTATCTATTGGAGCAGAAAGGTTAGCGCGACAACCCGGTTAAGTTACACAAATACAAGCCTCCTAGGAGGCTGACTTCCGAATCAGGTAGATATACCGTTTTTCCACCTGCTCATGAGACAGCAGTTCATGATCCAGAAAGTTACAGAACTTGGGAATATCACGCTGGGTAGAAGGATCGGTCGCTATAACCCTGACCATTTCTCCCGGCTTCATGTCTCTCACTTTATTGTGCAACATCATGACCGGTTCCGGGCAAAGCAGACCTGAAGTATCCAGTTCATGATCAATTTCTATAGTATCCGACACATTCACTCCTGTTATCCGACCCAGGAACCGGACCGACTCAGGGATCGATAGACAATAGCCAGTCCTGCACTGCGGGCCAGCATAAAGGCACTGTAGGCCAACCACAAGCCGTGATTACCCATATTACGGGTGACATACCAGACTGGCAGAAAGACCATTAACGTCGCCACCAACATGGTGTGTTGCATCATATCCGTTCGCACGGCGCCAATAAACACACCATCCAGCCAGTAGCACCAAACGGCAAACAACGGCATGGCGGCCAGCCAGGGCAGATAAGTGTTTGCCGTTTCAGCGACGGCAGGGATATTCGTCAACAGACCAATGATACCCTGCCCCACCAGCGAGAAGGTGAAAAAAAATAACACGGCACAAATGAGCGAGCAGTAACCCGTTACCCTGACAATCTGTTTAAAACGATCTTCTTTTCGCTGCCCCAAAGCTTCACCCGTCAGTGCTTCGGCAGCATGGGCAAAGCCATCCAGTCCATTGGAAATCAGCAGCAACATATTAAGTAACAAAGCATTGGCCGCCA
Source organism: Endozoicomonas sp. SESOKO2 (assembly GCF_024606245.1). NCBI lineage: Bacteria > Pseudomonadati > Pseudomonadota > Gammaproteobacteria > Oceanospirillales > Endozoicomonadaceae > Endozoicomonas > Endozoicomonas sp. SESOKO2. Next base: position 12,869 of record NZ_JAHHPQ010000425.1, on the reverse strand, counting down.
GGATATGACTGCCACTCCGGGCTCCCTGTGCCGTAAAGAAAGCCTGAGTTCCAAGCAGACAGAGCGTGCGAACAAACAAGTGTCGATTCAGTAACAGCAGGCGACGCATAGAGCCCAGGTTCAGAATCATTGAGCGGACAAAAGTTCCAGACTTACCTCTCAAGGTTTGACTGACCATCGAGACCCCCAGCACAAGACTGGTATAGTCGGCGATCACTGTTGCCAATGCTGCACCCCGGGTAGCCATTCCCAAGTCCAGAACAAAAAACAGATCCAGAATAATATTAACCACATTGGCCAGCACGAGAATAAACAATGGCCCCTTAGGACGGTGCATTCCAATCAGCCAGCCAACTATCGTAAAGTTAATCAAAACCGCAGGAGCCGAAAATATTCGAGTGGAGAAATAGATCCTGGCCTGCTCAGCCACTTCAGGGGCCGCATTAAATAAAGGCAGGGCAATAGCCAGAAGGGGACGATGTAAAAGAATCAGTAAAAAGCCGATCACCAGAGCTAGCAGGATCGACTGGGCCAGCCATTGCCGGGATTTCTGATGATCATCCTGACCCAGCGCCTGGGCCACCAAACCGGTGGTTCCCATTCTAAGGAAACCAAAAGCCCAGAACAACAGTGAAAACAATGTGCTGCCGATGGCGACACCGGCCAGATAAATATCACTGGAGAGATGCCCCAGCACCCCTGAATCAACCAGCCCCAGGAGAGGGACCGAAATATTGGCAAGAATGGCAGGCCAGGCAAACACCCAGACCTGCCGATACAATGCTGCAGTCGATTTCAACGCCAGTCCTCACAATTGCCTGACAAAATTCAGACCATTTTATGAGGCTTTAGTCCAGATCAGTATACGTAAACTTTACTTTATGAAGGCTGAGATCTTTTGTGCGGCTTCTAACAGATGCTGCTCATGAGTAAAACCCGATTTTACCCGGGGTTTCAGATCATGATTGCCGTCGGCCAGCCAATGAAGCTCAATATTCTTTGACAGGCCGTAACCCCGCACGGTGCTGTAATCCCCCATGACATCCCGACTACCCTGCACCACCAGCATGGGTAATGGGAAATCAACAAGATGCTCCGTTCTGGGTTTGTCCTGTTTACCTGGTGCATGGAATGGGTACCCCAGGCATACGACACCTCTCAATGAAAGACCAGACACCTCAGACACCAGCAAGCTAGCCATGCGTCCGCCCATGGATTTACCGCCAATGAAAAGAGGGCCGTTATAATCCTTTTGGATATATTCAATCACGTCCTGCCAGCAGTGCAATAATTTTGGTTGCCTGTCCGGTGGTCTTTTTTTACCGGTTTTCCTTCGCTCCCGCATATAAGGGAATTCAAAGCGCACGACACTGATACCTTCAGCCATCATCAAGACGGCCATTTGATTCATGAAATCGCTGTCCATAGCCGCACCGGCACCATGGGCAAGAATCAGTAATGGAGACCCGGTTTCAGCCCGGTTCCAGATAAGATCCATAAGATAAACAGTCCAGAGGAAATAAAGCGTTTGATTGTAACGCCATTTACCCGACCCGTCGCTGCGATCTGAACTAAGCTGGTCGAAGCGCAATGTCCTGTTCATTGATCAAAGCACGACTCTTTCTATCTTATATGTTAACGACTTTGGTCGTTTTATATCCAACTGACCGGAACACTTCATACGGTGTCGAAACGGAAGCCTGTCATGACCCATGCCCGCTTTACTCAGGGTTCAACAATGAAGCACGTCATTGTCATGAGCCTCAGCAATGCAGCAGGCATCACAACGCTGTTTTTTGTCGACCTGCTCGACCTCTTCTTTCTCAGTCTGCTCGGTGAAAAGTTTCTGGCTGCAGCTATTGGTTATGCCGGCACCATCCTGTTTATCACTTCGGCCCTGGGTATTGGCTTATCCATTGCCGCCGGGGCCCTGGTCTCCAGATCCATTGGTAGCCACAACCGGGAAAAAGCGTGTCAATATCAAGTAAACATCTGTTTCCTGGTGCTGTTAGTCAGTATCACGCTGGCCATCGTTTTCTGGCTTCTGATCCCTGAACTGGTCACTTTGCTGGGAGCCACCGGGCGAGTTCATGAACTGGCCGACAGTTACCTGCATATCGTGATTCCCTCCATGCCTCTGGTCAGCTTGTCCATGACCCTCGGTGCCGGGCTCAGAGCCGTAGGAGATGCCAGGCTATCAATGACATCGTCACTCTCAGCCGGAGCTGTGAATGCCATACTGGACCCTATACTGATCTTTCTCCTGGAATTGAATATAGAGGGTGCTGCCATTGCTTCAGTGATGGCTCGTGCCACAATGTTTGCTATTTCCTTTTACGGCATTTTCTATAAACATAAACTCTACTCCCCCTTCCGTCTTTCCCAGTTTGGCAAGGATCTGAGAAACATTCTGGCAATCACCCTCCCTGCCATTGCCACCAATCTGGCCATGCCTTTCAGTGGCGCCTGGATGGTTCGCTATATGTCGCAGTACGGCAATAGTTACGTAGCAGGCTACTCAATCATTAACCGACTGATACCTGTCGCCTTCGGTGTCATTTTTGCCCTGTCCGGAGCAGTAGGACCTATAATAGGCCAGAATTTTGGGGCGAGACGGATGGGCCGGGTCAGGGAGTCGCTTCGAAATGCTATCCTCTTCACTGTGCATTATGTCATTGTCATTTCAGCCATACTGTTTTTCTTGCAGGACATTCTCATTCAAGTGTTCAGAGCCACGGGGGAAGCGGCCAGCCTGGTGTCGTTTTTCTGCGACTGGATTGCCATTAGCTTTTTGTTCACAGGTACTCTGTTCGTCGCCAATGCTGCCTTTAACAATCTGGGCAAACCCGGATACTCAACCCTCTTAAATTGGGGTCGGGCGACACTGGGTACCGTTCCTTTCATCTGGGTCGCCTCTGCATATATGGGGCCCTATGGCGTACTGGTGGGTCAGGCAGCCGGAGGAGTCCTGTTCTCAGCCATAGCCATTTGGCTGAGCTTTCGAACTATTGACGCCATTGAATGCAAGATTACCCGACAGGACACGATTGCCAGCCTTATGACCCGTCAGGAGGAAACCACAGCTTGTCCTTTCCAGCCGATGTCATCAGAATGTTCACAACTGGCACAAATGGCTGAAGAAGGTGAGTGCGAAGAGGCCGGTAACCTATCCGATAAAGCCAGATAAGTGTATTGATCCGGAACCTAAACCCCTTCATGCTATGCAATGGCACCAGACAGCGAACAGACAGGTTGCCATTGTTTCGAAAACTGACGTCAGAGTTGGAAATGAGCACACCACAATCAGGAATTACTCCAGAAGCCAATACCGATGCCTGCTTTCTGGTTTTAACTATCAGGCAAGATCCAGACAGCCTCACACAGATTAAAAAGACCTGTGCGCTGATACCACAGCTGACACGGGATCTCAGCGAACAGTACCCCGATGCCAGGCTGACCTCCACGATCAGTATCGGCAGTCAGGCCTGGGACGCTTTGTACAAAGCCGCTAAGCCAAGGCTTCTCGCTCCCTTCAAAGCCGTGACAGAAGGTGACCGGACTGCACCTGCCACTCCCGGTGATCTGCTGCTCCATATCCGTTCCAATCGTCGGGATATCAATTTTATCCTGTTGCACAGAGCTATGGATCATTTTGGACAAGCCGTTGACATTCAGGAAGATGAGACAGGTTTCCGTTACCTGGACGGTCGCGACCTGACCGGATTTGTAGACGGCACCGAAAATCCACAGGGAGATAACAGGGCCAGCGTCACTCTGGTGGGTGATGAAGATCAATCGTTTGCCGGAGGCTGCTATATCCATACCCAGAAGTGGGTTCACTCATTCAAAAAGTGGGACAAACTGGCGGTCACTGAGCAGGAAAAAGTGATCGGCCGCACCAAGGAGGACGACATTGAATTCAGTGGCGAAGAAAAAGCGCCAACGGCTCACGTAAAGCGTTCCAACGTCAAGGACAGTGGAGGCAAAAGTATGGAAATCCTGCGTCACAGTATGCCCTATGGCAATGCCAGTGAAGGCGGACTTTACTTTGTCTCCTACTGTCGCACTCCGACCCATTTTGACAAAATGATGGAGTCCATGGTCAAGGCCGACAGGCATGGTCACTATGACCACTTGATGGATTATTCACAGGCCACCACTGGCTGTGCATTCTTCGCGCCCTCTGTTGAGTTCCTGACTTCAGCTACCTGATCGACTTCTAACTGTAATCAGAGTACCGATGTTCCCCCGCTTCCCAGGCGATTCGGTACTCGCTGTCTTCCCTGCTTACCAACCTCAGTTCCATTTCATGGTGGCGCAGACAGTAATAGGTCGTCTTCTCATTTTGTGACTACATTTGATGGATGTTCATCGTCACAGTAAACGCTTTCACTCTATGAGCAGATTGATAAAAAGTCATCTGACTTTAATTGGCACTACCGTTCTGTCACTTTTGCTTTCCGGCTGTTTCTCTTCCGACAACCATCAGGCACTGGGAACCCTTGAGCGTGACAGAGTCACTCTGACAGCGACCGCTTCGGAGTTGATTACAGAGATACTCATCCATGAGGGCAACCCGGTAAGAACCGGTCAAGTGATCCTGAAGCTGGATGATCGCAAGCAACAGGCAGCCGTTGCTGCGGCCCTGGCCGAAACAGAACGGGCACGAGCTTATCTGAGTGAAATAGTCAACGGCGCCAGAATGGAAGACATAGCAGCAGCAAGAGCCAGTGTCGGGCAAATAGAAGCCCGGCTGGTGGATGCCAATAAAACGTTCCAGAGAAACGAAACACTGTTAAAGCGCAAACTGATCAGCCAATCCAGACTGGATCAGGCGAGAGCTGATCGTGATGCTCTCATGGCAGAAAAAGTAAATGCCAGAGAAAAACTCCAGAGTTTGCTCAATGGCAATCGCCCTGAAGTCATAGAACAGGCAGAGGCTTCCATGAAAAAGGCTCTGGCCAATCAGTTTCTGGAACAGAGAAAGCTGGAGGATCTATCCATTTATGCCACAAGAGACAGCTGGCTGGATAGTCTGCCCAGACACTTGGGAGAGAGAGTTTCAGCAGGCAGCACTCTGGCCATCCTGCTGTTGCATGAAGCACCCTATGCACGCATTTACGTTCCAGAGCCCCGCAGGGCCGCTGTTCACGTGGGCGACCACGTGACGGTACATATTGATGGCGTCAAAAAATCTTTTCTTGGTCAAATACGCTGGGTTTCTCTGGACCCGGCCTTCACTCCCCATTATGCCCTCAATGAAAAAGAACGCTCCCGACTGGTTTACATGGCCGAAGTACAGCTTCCGGAAACCGCTTCTGATTTGCCATCAGGACTGCCTGTGCAAGTGGACCTGCCCCTGTGAGCCGACAGGCCATCTCAGCCAAAGGGCTGACCCGCTGTTTTGGTGATTTCATGGCCGTAGATCATCTGAACCTGAACATCGAAGAAAAGACCATTTTTGGTTTCCTGGGGCCCAATGGCAGTGGCAAGTCGACTACGCTCAGAATGTTAACCGGTTTGCTGACACCCAGTCAGGGTGACGTTCGTGTTCTGGGGCTGGAAATACCCAAAGAGTCGGAAGCACTTCGACAGCGACTGGGCTATATGACCCAGAAATTCTCTTTGTACGACGATCTCTCCGTCGAAGAAAACCTGAAGTTCATGGCACAAATTTTCAATCTGCCGGGCAGAGAGGTCAATAAACGCATTGACAGCCAACTCACTACCTATGGTCTGGACCAGCGCCGCAAGCGTATGACAGGCAGCCTCAGTGGCGGGCAGCGCCAGCGGCTCGCCCTGGCAGCAGCAACATTACATAAACCCGAATTATTGCTACTGGACGAACCAACCTCAGCGGTAGACCCTCAGAACCGACGTGATTTCTGGGAAACTCTTTTTGACCTCTGTGATCAGGGAGTCACTATTCTGGTGTCCACTCACTACATGGATGAAGCCGAGCGTTGCCATAGTCTGGCCATTCTGGAGGGAGGTATTAAGCAAGCCGAAGGTTCCCCCAAGCAGCTCATGGCCGATATGCAAGCCAGGGTTTTGGAAGTAGACGGCACCGAACTTCGGCTGGTCAGGGAAGCCCTGACAGCCCGACCTGAAATTTTATCCTCGGCCCAGCAGGGAGCCCGCCTGCGGGTTCTGATAACCAATACAATCAGTGAGCCTGAAGTCTGGTTGCGAAGCCAGTGGCCAGAAGAAATGAAAGACAGAACCATTGAAAGGGTGCGCCCCAGTCTTGAGGATGTATTTGTTCATTGTACCCAACAGCGGCGGCAGTAATGGAAAAGCTTTCAACTCTGTCGGGCATGACCAATAGCCTTCAAAGAATTGCCTCGATTCTAATGAAAGAATTACGACAACTGTCCCGTGATCGCGCCACCTTTGCCATGATCGTCATTATTCCTCTCATTGAATTGCTGCTGTTTGGCTTCGCGATCAATACCGATGTCAGAGAGATACCGGTCACTGCTGTGGATAACAGCCGCACTTACTTCAGCCGCGCTCTGATGGATGCACTGGAGGCTACTCAGGTGATCAGAATAGTTCGTCAGGATGCACGTCCACAGGGAGCAGAAGAAGCACTCAAGAGTGGAAAAGTAAGAGCTGCCCTGATTATTCCATCCGACTTCATCCAGCGCTTAAACGATGGCAGAACCGGCGCGCAGTGGCTTATTGACGGCTCAGACCCTATGATCAGCTCGGCCATTTTAAAGCTCCAGACGATGCCTTTCCGTGCCACTGCCGGGATTCAGCCTGAGTCTTCGGGCGCGCTTTTTAAAATCGTTCTTTACTACAACCCGGAGCAACGATCCGTTGTCAATATTGTTCCGGGTCTGGTTGGCGTTATTTTGACCATGACGATGATTATGTTCACATCTGCCGCACTGGTGCGTGAACGAGAGAGGGGCAATCTGGAACTGCTGATCGCGACACCGGTTCACCCTATTGAGCTAATGATCGGAAAGATCATTCCCTATATTTTTGTAGGGTTTATTCAGACCGGCATCATTATGTCACTGGGCCACCTGATTTTTGATGTGCCCTTTGTCGGCAGTATTATCCAGATGCTACTGGCTACCATGCTGTTTATTTCTGCAAGCCTGACCCTTGGGCTGATTATCTCGACCATTGCAGAAACACAGTTGCAGGCCTCACAAATGACCATTTTCATTCTGCTGCCTTCGATTCTACTGTCAGGATTTATGTTTCCTTTTGAAGGCATGCCAATAGCGGCTCAATGGCTGTCTGAACTCTTGCCTGCAACCCACTATATGCGGTTGATGAGGGGGATTATTTTAAGAGGAGCAGAGTTACAGGGCATGACGACGGATGCTGTTTATCTGGGCGCTTTTACTATCGGTGGCTTAGTGGTCGCGGCAAAACGATTTAAAAAGAGCCTTGATTAGATGGGGTTTATGCGACCATTAAAAATACGACAGTGCTATTGATTGCCTTGCATGATCTACCCTATTATCAGTCTTCTTCATGAAAATTGAGAAAGACTCTAAAAAACGACTTTAGATAATTTGGCAACAACGTCAGTATATCTTCTAAATTAAATTGATGTTCAGTAAAAACAGCAAGAGCCTTAATAGTAAGTAAGGGCAGAGACATTATAATGGTATTGAGTTCGGAAATGCTATTGGGGGGTGTTGGTATATTGTGCATTAACATCCGCTCCCAATAATAATAAACAGCTACATGCAGCCACCTCTTATCAACTATTGCCATATTATAATCCCACTTATGACCATTTGGGCCATCATGAGCGACTGCGCCATAACTTAATAATGCAACAATCTGACCTATACTTGAAGTGTCGCCTAAAACATGTCTTATGTTCAGGCCATTATATCGGTAGGTACGAGTAAAGGTATTTGGGTCAGCACCATGTTTGAGCAGAAAAAGCAGCATCTCTAATGATCCGGTGCTGATTGCAGTGGGAACTGCATCTGCATCTTTTGCCAGATGATAACCCTGATCGATCAGCTCTTTAACTGCTTTAAAATCATTCTCAAAAATAGCCTCAGTAAACCCTCCTGCCAAAGAAAATTGCGTGGAAAAAATGAGCATAAAAAAAAACAATCTCATCGTATAGCTTCTTTCGAATATAGAGTTTGAAATTTAGTACGATTATGACCAGGAGCAAATAAAAACTACGGCTCATGCCTATTTTTCAGCTGACTTAAATAGCTTTTTTACCAACCTCTATTTTACTGTAAACCAACAGGGAGCACCTTTTTTCTTTCAGTTTTTTAACCGCAAAGCAGTGATTTAGGATAGTCATTTCCTCAGAAAAATAATGCCTCCATCATTTTTATGAAAATCCTGAACTTTTCAGGAAAAATATGAACCAATAATGTAATGAATTGAAATTATAAAGAATGATTTACTCGCATTTGTCATCAACCAACTTGCAGACCAATCCCATTGGGACAGATCCGCCCAAGGCTTACGCACCAGCATTATCATTCTTATTTAGCCCTACAATATTTCTTCGGTCAGTCTGGTGCAGCGGTTTTTTGAAGGGCAGGAGCCAAGGCAGGGCAGTGCTCATCATCACCAAAGTATCCAGAGGGCGGGGAGCCTAAAGTGATGTGAGCGTTCATAAAGAGCGGCCCAAACAATGCCATCTATTGCGTGGCTGAGTTGACCCTGTCCTGCGGTTTTGGTTCAGCCGCATCAATATCAGAAGGACTCCCTGCCAGATCTCCAACGTCTTTAGGGCCATATAAATAGCTGGTCCCTGGATGTTCTTGCAGCATTTCTTTTCGGGATTCAAGCTCACTGACAGCGGCTTCAACTTCAAGAGGATTTATCACCTGAAAGCTTCGGGTAGCAATATCAAATGTGATGTCAACCTCCACTCCTCCGGTTTTGGTGATATTAGCCGGACTTACACGAAAAACACTCCTGAACTCATCTTCAATGTCGTCAGTGGCACATAAATAGCTCGTCCCGGGATATTGACTCAGCATCTCTCTCCAGGACCTGGCTTCGCGGTAAGCTGCTTTAACTTCAGTAGTATCCCCAGACATGCAGACGGCTGCTGTTGTTTTGTCTGATAAAATTTTCCTGTGCAGCGAGTTAAGATGCCAGGCATAATAGGATTTAGCATTATAAGGAACATGAATGAGGAATACGCAACCACTAAGCCTTATTGCTTGAACATTCTCATTGATCCCAACCCATTCACTATCATCTATATCCAATTGTAAGATTTTATTATCATTGTTTTCAGAACTATCATCAGAAGCCTTAATAGAATACGAAGACAATGCTCTAGTCGCATTGCCACCTCTATACTGAGAGGTATCGATTAAGATAGGGCCGTTATAACAGTATTTAGAAAATTCCGATTTAGTATCAGAGATTTTTACAAAGCGATCGGCTTTATCGTAATTAAAACATTCCGTGACGACACTCTGCCTACCTGACTTCATTGGCTGCTGGTGAGTCCTCACAGTAAATCCATTAGTTCCATAAGAGTTAAGATTATTCATAAGATACTCCTTTATCTGGTTATTGGGTTATTCCGTGGTAACTGCCCAGAATTTGCAGGCGCTTTTTGAACTTGATGCATTGCAGCCCGGAAAAATCAGCGAGCTCCCGCTCAAAATGAACATTTCTGCCCAAATAAATGAGCATCTGCATCCTGTACTAACTTAGACGCAACAAAATAAAAAAAAGTTCCTGAACACTGGTTCAAAGTCGTAATGGTGCGGAGTTGATTACGATCCCGATTTTTCTGAGGTCGGCGTGTGCCTTGCGGGTAAGTGCAGTGATACCATCGAAGAAGCCATGCACCAGAGGCTGGCAACCAGGGCTTACGCACCAGCATAATCATTCTCATTTAGCCCTGCAATGAACGACCTCAGTAGCTGAGCGGTAAAATTGTGATCGCAAGAGGAGCCCAACATTTCAGTGATGATGACTGGCTCAAAACTGAGAACCTGGGCATCACAACAGGCTTTCATTTAGTGAGCTACTTATTCAGAAGAAGATGTGGAACAACGACAGTACTCCAGTCAATTTCCAACCATTCTCTCGGTATATCTTGTGAAGTTGCATTCCCACGAGTAGCTTGATTTGTAGCCAATTGACGATCAGGCATTATCAACAACCAATGATTATGAGCATGAAGTAACATCATACAATGGCGATTTTCATGCAACGCATTAACAACTTCATCTTGATTCTGAAAAATAACATCAACACCATCTGCTCTTATCAAGCTAATCTGAAAAGGACATCCCGGAGTGGGATCACTAGAAGCTATATCAAGCATTAAAATGTTTTGGTTGATAAACGGGGCAATCAGGAAACGAATATGATTATCTTCAAGCCACATTCTATCGGGATTAGATCCATTCATTTCATTAGCCATTGATACTATAAACTCACGTTCATCACCTTCCTCGACCATTTCCTGAGCCCTGGCAGAAAAATATTCAAATACTCTCTGCGCTGTTAAATCATCTGAATTTTCAGTCATTTCAGACAAAAGCTCATACCTATTACTTCTGATCCAACTCAAAATAGCATGCCAGCCACAGTAACCATCCGTTGGCATATTATGAACCTCTAATCCAAGCTCTTTTAAATATTCACTCGTATTTTTCAGACTGTTGTAAGCATCTGACTTTTCTCTTTTGAAACTAATGGAAATTCCCGTCAGAACAACACATAAGGCTTTGGCGCCATTCAAGGCTTCTGCCGAAGTATTAGTAAATTTTCTGCACACTTCATAGACATTTTTAGCAGTAGCACCAGTACTGACACAGGCACTCTCTTCAACAAAGCTTTCCATCTGGCTGTAGGTTCTGGGAAATGTCCACACACACGCATTATTTGAGCCAATCATTCCGAAAGCGCAGTAGTCTTCCTGATTCTGTATGTCGCTGGCAGCCAGTGATTCACAGGGGTTTTTCTGGAATACTGTTGATGGAAAAAAAATCATAGAGCTTTTATTTTTCTCTCCTTGCCTTCGTATACCCGACTTTTCAATATCCAAGCGTACATTGGAATCTAGCTGAAAGGACTGGAGATTATTATAACTCTCATTTCCAAGAGCAATAATAATTCTAATATACATACAACTTTCTTTGCTTCTAACTTTAGTTTCAAGGTTCCATCCAAATCCCTCAAGGGCATCTGATAAATAGCTTTTACAATGTTCCTTATATTCATTGTCACCAAAACACTTAAATAACAGCACAACCTCCAAATCAGAATTTTTATTAAATAATGATTCAGCGAACTTAAATTCATTTTCTTTTTGCTCCAAATACGATGTATAAAAAAGGTGATACCACAAAGATCTGGCAATAATATATCGAGTAAAGCGTCGTTCATCAGGTTCAGAATGAAAATTATGCAGTGAAAAATTATAATCACCAGAACCCTCAGCAATAAAACCTAATTCGCGGGAAGGAATAACAAAACAAGAAAACGTTTTTTTTAAATGCTTAACAAATACTACTACTTCTTTACGACCCTCTTTAAATTCATCGTTAAAATCTTTTATAAAGTAGCTGAACTCTGAATTAAATCCATAACAGCCATCCACCATAAATTTCAAGTTAGAAGGCGCAACAACGAAAAAAAGCCGTAAATCCTGAACTGCTCTTACGTCTTGCAGATAGAATACTAATAGCCAAAAAAATAATTGCCTAAACATTCAAAACTCCTGCATTGTTATTGTCTCAGAAACTGGTGCAAAGCCTACATGTTAGACTACCGTAGGCCTTTGCAATCAAGTTTTTTACCTTGGTAAGCGCTCACCGCCTGTTAAACTATCTGTCAGATAATCCCATTTCATCGCTGACATATTCCCGAATCAGGCTTTCACTCAGGTTGTTATGCAACGGAAGGGCGGATCTTTCAGTACCAGCGAGAACTCTTCTGCAATAACGGCAAGGCTTGAGCATGCATCCTGAAGGGTGCCAGAGACAGTCTGTGTCTGGATTAAAACAAAAAATCCAGATTGTACCTTCATGGTGGCGTTATCTTTCGAAGGCTCAGAAAAGTCACTCAAACATATCGCTTGTGCATTGGAACGCCATCCAGATCAGTATCATCACTTTGCTCGCTTGCCGACGTGATACACCTTATTCAACAATCTGCACAAAGTTTTGAACCTTTTCAGAAAAATATGGACTAAGAATGAAATCGTATTTTTAAAACATTATTTCCATGCATTTATCATCAATCCACTCACAGCCTCAGCCACAACCTATAAGGGCAGATACTACCTGTCAGGAAGCTGTGAGCTCGAAAAAAACAGAGCCATTGCCCACAAATGGCTCTCTTCTAGTTGAACAAAAGTGTCTTTATCACAGAAAAACAATAAAAATCAAAACGTTAGAAAAACCAGAAGGCTATTTCTCTGCTGGCGAAAAACACCAAATATCATTAATGAAAGATTATCTGGATGGCAATACCGAACATTTTAGTGGTGATGACTGGCTCTATCTGATAATAAAACTGGGTAACAGGTTTTTTAGTAGAAAAAAACAGGAAACACTCCAAAAAGAATTCAGTACAACACACAAAATAGAGAATTTGTTTAAAAAAATTGCCAAGTTACAAGCATTGAGATGTAAAATTGAAGATATCGTTCATTATTCGCACTTAGACAGACGTTTTGGATTGTATGAAGCAGCAAAAAAAGACAAGCATTTATTCCCAGCAGGTTTTCTGGATGAAATTATTGAATTAGCAAAAAACAACCTTCCCCTGCCTCCCTGTGCAACACAAGAACTTTTATACGCAACAGCCAGCTTGGATTATAAATCACGGAATCCATTTTTCTCTGACCTCATCATTGCCTGTTACAGAAACAGTCATTTTTTACC
>NZ_JAHHPQ010000424.1:0-4761 GCF_024606245.1 Endozoicomonas sp. SESOKO2 | reverse complement strand
AATGGTCGTTCTCCCATGCAGAAAGTATTCCTTACTTCTACACTCTGGGTGCCTTCTACAATAAGCAACAGGACGATGATCAAAAAGTTCATGGCCATTAAGGGAAATAACCACTCAGTCCAGATTTCTAACTGAAACAGTGACCCGCTGACAGCCACGAGCGATTAGAAGTCGCTTCCTCGCCTGCTGTGGCAATCACTTTTCACAGTAATAAAAATACTCAGCTCTGAGGCAGTAGAATGAGATATTTTCGCCCCAATGCATTAAGCCTTGCAGTGGCCATAACCATCAGCTCTTCCGTCATTGGTACACAGGCACTGGCCGATCGCAGGCTGCAGATAAAATCTGTCGATATTCAGGGCAATAGACATACGGAGTTTACCCAGAGCGAGGTCATCGTTAAGCCAACTTTAGGAGATGACCAGCAGCCAATACCCAAAACCTTTACCACCACTTACCCTGACCAGACTGAAGTCAGAGCGGGCTACGACATTCCTTCTGAAGGCTTCACGGACATTCTTTCTGGCATTGAGGGTGGTGTTGCCAGTATTGATCAGTTTGCAACAGACGAGAATGACGTTGCTCAGAAGTACAGCAAAATCCTGAAGGTGGGAAATGAGGGGGTCTTCAGATTCACCCATAACCTTGCAGAAGAGAAACTGCTTATCGAAGTCAGAGAGAGTATGACCCATCAGGATTCAATCAGGACTGTTCGGGCTCAATTAGGGGGCACCTGGAGATTAGAACCGTTTACTGGCATTGCCAGCACCGATCATCTGGTGGGAGTGCTGAAAGGGGCGAATAAAAGGGCAGGCAAACTTGGCGAAGCTGATCACTATGTTGCCCTTGCCATCCTCGAAGTAGACAAGGTTGAAGTGAACCGGCGCACTTTCATGCGTCTCATCGCCGCAGCAGATCAGCCTCCTGAACTTCAGCGTCTGGGTCAATCACTTTTTGTTAATGATGAGGTGCTTTTGGCAGCAGCCACCTCCGCCTATACCCAGGTTCATGTTCTCGGAAAAGATTTACAACAGGGCATTCTGGATGATCTTTTGTCATACCATAAACCCGTCGGCTATGTTGTTCACGTCGAGGATGAGACACAGGCTTATCCTGTACCTGCTGGTTATCCAAAACTGGAAGTAACAGAGACTCCGGGAGAGATTATTGTTTTCCGTGGTCAGAAACAGAATCCGACCGATGTCGCTTTTGTGGAAGGTCTCTATTACATCTGGGATAAATTTGGCTGCAATGCCCCCACTCCTTATACAACAGCACGAGTTAAAAAAGACAAGGTCAAAAGCTACAAGTACGTTATTCGAAGCAGGCAAATGGCAATGCTGGAGGAGTTTTCTGCACAGCAAAATGCTGGACTTGACTCAGGTGAACAATACGATGATAAAGTGGCAACGCTTGCGTACTATGAACATCTTCAGCAGGCATTGACCAGTGCTGCTTCAGTTGGAGCAGATGAATTTAAATTCACAATACCGCACGTCGGATTTACTTCGTTCTACTTCATGCCAACCTGGATGCATATTCAGTTCGTAAAACACTTCGGCTTCAAACCTGCGCTAAGAAATTTTCTGACTAGCTGGCATTTTGTTCAGGATATTCACGAAGTTATACCCAGCTTCAACAATATCTATAACAAATATTTTTATGATGATCCTGCCAGCGATTCTTTTGACAAAGGCGGTAACTTTGTTTCCAAAGTCATTGGCGACTTTGCCGGGCAGCTGATTGAGATGGAAAACGAGCTGGCAGAAAAACAAGCCGGACACATCGGCCAGAAAATCCATGAAATCAAACAACCGGTTGCCGCAACATCAATTGCCTCAACATCGTTTGCTGCAACAGGACAGCCCGGGGAAGAAGCTTTAGAAGAAGAACAGGCGGCCATTGAAAGCAAGCAGGATATGGCTTCAGACGATGAAAACGATCCGTATACCCGCAAGCAGTCGCTTCAACAGCAGTTGCGTCAACTAAAAGCAGAACTGGCCGATCGGGAACAGGTAATCGAGAATAGTCTGGCTGACATTGAAAGTCAGCTCGGTCTGACCCCGGATCACGAAAAGAGCCCGGAAGTCCGTTTTCAGGCCATTAAGCAACAAAATAAGAAACAGATAGCTACGATCGTACTACAACAGCAACATCTTCAGCACCATCTTCAGAACCATATTCAGCAACATTTCCAGCACCATCTTGAGCAACAAGGCAGCAGAACAAATCTTGAAAAAGAAGATGAAATCAGGGCCCGCTATGCAACCATCGCCGCACATTTAAACATTCAGGATCTCGATAGCAATGCAGGTGTTGACGCTCAAGAAGAACATCTGCTTCAAAAGCTTAAGACAATGGATGCTCAAAATAAACGCCTGCTTCAGAGAGTTAAGAGACTTAATAATCGAAAAGATTTAGAGGATTCTTACACCAGGGCGAGAAAAGACGCTCTGGCTGCCGTTCTTGGTATTGATCCAGGTAAAGACAGCAAACTGAAAGACCGCGACACACTGGAAAGAACGGTATATTTCAAGCTCTTCAAGCTTGCAAGGCTGCAAAAGGAACTGGATGACATCAAAACACCCGGCCACCCCAAAGCTATGCCTGAAGTCCTGGAGACACTGAGTAACGTGGAAAAAGCCCTGGAGAGGGATCCCCCCGGTAAAGAGTTCGATGTCTATCTCCGTCGCAAGCATATTTCTGAAGACATGCAGAGATTTATCAGGGAAGCCAGACAACGGGCAGATGAAGAAGCCCTGGATATACTGGATGCCGTAGAAAGAATACTCAACCTCGAAGTCAACAAAGAGGATGACAAAACAGCAAGACTCAGCAGAATTCATAGAATACTTGACGCCGATAATCTCTCAGATGACATACTGAATGATATAGACATTACCCTTTGGACACACAATGGCAAGGCTCTTGACGAGAAGGACCTCAAACTCAAAAGACTCCTTGCGCATCTTCATTATAAAGTCGAAGACCAGGGTCCGAATAAGCAAGCCACAGAACAACAGACCAGGCTGCTGGACGATGTAGAAGCAATACTTACCCTCGCAATGAATGAAGCGCAAAGCAGAGCAGCAAGACTTGCCCTGTTTGATGAAATAATTAAAGTCGATAATCTCTCAGATGGCACACTGGATCTGATAGATCAAACCGTCTGGAAACAAGACAGCGCAAATCTGGACGATAGGGCTCTCAAACTCAAGAAGCTTGGTGTGAGTCTTACCTATAAAGTTGAAGATTCGTATCTGGATGCGCTAAGCGATGCACGACAGAACAAAATGCTTGAAGCTATAGAGATAGAGGTGGATATCTACCTTCGTCGATGCCTTGCTGCTGAACAAAGGGGCATGGCCTTCACTGCCAAACTGGCCAGTGATCTGGATGTGGCATTTGAAGAAGATGCCAACCTGATTGAACAGAAGGACGCCCTGATAGCGAAAATTTGGGTGTTAATTGATGAAGTAAACCAGGTCTACGAGGATGAAAGTGTCAAAAGGGCCAGAAACAATGAAATGGCCTATCAGCTCAATATTAAGGATTACAAGGAAGATGCCACTATCGACGACCAGAACCGTTTGATTGAAGCAAAACTCCTGCAGCTGGATAAAGAAGTTTTCAAGGCGGATCAGCCTACCGTTGATGAGCGAATCGCAGCTATTGAAGATGAGCTTGACAAGCAAATGGCTCGGCTGGAGCCTAAACCCCGGTACGCTCTTGACCGTGAGGTAGCCATGACCAGGCGAACAATAAAAGAAGCTGAAAGTGAGCTGGAGGCGGCTAATCACAATCTGGACGCTATCCTTCGCGAACAGGTGGTATTTTCAGGTCGTACTGACGCCCATCCTGCTGCCTTGGATGAAGACGAAAAAGCACTCAATCAGGCAATAAAAAAAATTCAGACCAGATTGGCTCCGCCCGCAGATGATGAGCAAACCTCTGACACCAATCAAGGACGCAGTACTGCCCTGAGAAACAAACGGTTACAACCGGGCGGTGATCACGCTGATGCCGACAAGATCTGGCAACTGCTTCAGGAACAGGCCAGTCTGGAAGCTCAGATTGAAGGCAGGAAAGCAGACATTGGAAGAATGAAAAAAGTCCTGAAGGCTGCCGAAGAAGCCGTCGAAAATGACGGCACCCCCTCCCAGTACACGCCGATACAGGCAAAAATTCTCGACGATCTCCACACATTCGCGCAGCAGCACCCTCTCAAACAACTAGCTCTGCAAGCTGCAAATGGTCTGGCAGAATTAGCATTAGAAAACGGTAAGGAAATACCCTACTTTCCGACTATTGATTTTGACGACGAATTTGCACCCATTGGCTTGCGAGCAATGGTCGGAGACAAGCTGACGTTTGAACAGGCCAGTTGGATTGTGGAAGTTTTCAAAAACCTGAAAACGACCTTTCCTGAACCTCCTTTCGAACCTGCAGAAGATCATCCGCCCCTGAGTGTCCCGTACACAGTCCTGCGGCTGACTTACGCGGCCAGGCACGGAATAGAAAGAGGGGCACAAGAATACGACGACAGAATTCGCAGCATGGGCTCAGCAGGCATTCACTACATCGAGCATCTACCAGGAGTTCTGGCAGGCGTTCTGAAAAGCTTCCCGGAATACTTTGCTACCCGTTCTGCCAGTGGTAACAAGGTCATCGCTTTGCTGCGTGAAGGACGGATCAGCAAGACTGAGCTTGAGAACTACATGAAGGCCATCAGAGGTGTCGACGGTTATCAGACAGTGGCTG
>NZ_JAHHPQ010000423.1:0-2607 GCF_024606245.1 Endozoicomonas sp. SESOKO2 | reverse complement strand
TTGACCTTATTGCGCTGGTTATTTTTGGCCTCATCCAGATGGGTTCAGTCAACCTCTCCCGTATTGCCCGAACTATGGGGCACGGTACCGAGATCGACTCCAGGCGTAAACGTCTCAAGTGCTTGCTTGCAGTCATACCTGCTGGCGAGTACCCACTCTCCCTTTTATATCAAGATTCGTTACGAAATTGTCCCCTACAGAGCTGTACAAGATTGCTGACTATTATGTTATGAACTTTATGCATGGTATTGACTCTGAATAGTTTAAATAAAGAAAAAGGAGTTTCACCATGACTTTGCCGGTCAGCAATATTTCAAATAAAGGATTGCTCTCAACAATAGATGTAGCCACAAAACAGGATACTTGCGATTCACATAAAGCCGGAGCAACGTATTATAACAGGTCCGTAGAAAGTGTAGAGCCATCAGCATCTATAAAAATTGATAGATCCAATAAAAGACACGCTATTTTTAATGGACTGTTTCAGAGTCGTATGGAGGACAGAGAGGTGGTATTAAAGTATATTCCTTTCGAAGTAGACGACACCACTTTTGATCTCATCAATGGCAATGAAAGAGATAATGAGCTAGCGAAAAAATTGCCAGATATGAGTGACAACAGGCCAAAAACCTCTTTCTCTTTTAACATTACAACACAAGATGGCAATCACGAATATAGGCCTTCACATTTATGGCAAGAACGATTTTTAAGATGTGTCAATAAAGGATTGCAAGCTCTTTTCGATGACTGCCCTCCAGACACAGTAGTTCCTAACTTAGAAAATATGACTGTTGGTAATCTTTATAACAGTGAAAAAGCACCAACAACTTGCCTTCAATTTGTTAACTTTATGGAATTTAATTCAAATTCATTTCAAGATCGTTACCACACAGAACTTACAATCTTAAAAAATCCAGATATAAAGAATCAATTCACCCCTGTTGCAATTTTAAACAAAGACGTTATGGTTCATATCTTTATTCATATTGGAGATAATGTTTGCATAAGTAAAGTGGGAAGCAGCCATATTTTTTTCCATACTGCTGAAGACATATTAAGTCATTATCAGGCATCTTTTGAAACGCCTTTGACTTTGGCGATTGCAAGTATTACGCCTTTACAGTAGTTGTGTAGCAGCGTATGTGCGGGACAAAACCTTTAGCAGTTGCTGAACATTATTTGAGCATCCAGACACCCACTGTTACGCTTGCTAACTATTATGTTGTGAACTTTACCCATGGTATTGGCTCTTAATAATAGTTAAATAAATGAAAAAGGAGTTTCACCATGTCGACACCGGTCAACAATAGTTCAAATACAGGATTGCCCTTAACAACAGATATAGCCACAGTACAAAACACGTGCGATTTACAAACACCTGGAGCAACGTGTTATAACAGGTCTGTGGAATGTGTAGAACCATCAGTATCTATAAAACTGGATAGTTCCCAAAAAAGAGATATTACTTACACTGGGCTTCATGAGAGTGGCCTGAAAAAGAGAATGGTACTAAAGTATATTCCTTTTGAAATAGACGACACTGCTTTTAATTGTATCAATGGCAATGAAAGAGATGATGAACTGGCCAAAAAAATGATAGACATTAGTGACGACTGGCCAAAAAGCTCTTTCTCTTTTAATATCAAAACACAAGATGGAAGTCACGACTATAAGCCTCCACATTTATGGCAAGAACGACTCTTAAGGTGTATAAACGTAGGATTACAAAGTTTATTCGATGATTGTCCTCCAGAGAGAATTCCGGTATTAAGGAATAAAACTGTGGGTGAGATTTATCAAGGTAGAAAAGTCAGACCAACTTGCTTTCAATTTGTGAGCTTTATGGAATTTAATTCAAATTCATTTCGTGATGCTTTAACTATTGAACTGACAAACTTAGAACACTCAGACAAAAAAAACCAATTCACTCCTCTTGCCATTTTGAAAGACAACATCATCATTCATGTATTTATTCATATTGGAGATAATATTTGCATAGGTAAAATGGAAGATAGGAATATTTTTTTCCATACTACTGAAGACATACTGAGTCATTATCAGGTGCTTTTTGAAAATCCTTTGAGTTTAGCGATTGCAAACATTAAGCCTTTGCAGTAGCTTTATAGCACATAACATCACACTCACCGTTAAAGTAGAGCGCTGCGAACAGGCCCGGTTACTTAAGATACAGCCTTGCAAATCAGGTAGACGTATTGTTTTTCCACCTGTTCATAGGACAGCAACTCATGATCCGGAAACTTACAGTACCTGGGAATATCTCGCTGGCTAGAAGGATCAGTTGCTATCACCCTCACCATTTCTCCGGGCTTCATGTCCCTCACTTTGTTATGCAGCTTCATGACCGGTTCCGGACAAAGCAGACCTGAAGTATCCAGCTCCATGAATAATTTCCCTGATCTATCCTTTCTATCTTTACACCAGAATGCAAGGGTAGAATGATTAAGCACTCACTCTATGCAGCACCACTGCTACTCATAACATTGTCCGTCCTCTGTCAGGCTCAACCGTTGACAAGACGTTCTGTTGTCGCAGTTGAACAGAAAACAGGCTCTCAAAACCTGAACTTTTCTATAAAACCTGACCAAC
>NZ_JAHHPQ010000422.1:0-24442 GCF_024606245.1 Endozoicomonas sp. SESOKO2 | reverse complement strand
CTGTAGACCAGTGAACCCAGAATGTCGGCAGAAGCGACGCCGTTGATACGCGCCATGGGTTCTTTCAGGTAGTTGTTGGCGTAGTTATTAAGGTAAACGCCGTCGTACTCCGCTTTATGGGAGATCAGGTTGATACCCATCAGCATACTTGAAGATTTTTTGCTGACGGTGACACCGGTTCTTCTGACATCTTCGGGAAGCGATGGCTCAGCCACCGCTACACGGTTCTGGACGTTTACCAGGGCCATGTCCTGATCAACACCTGAATCGAAGGTGACGGTTATGCTGGCGCTGCCATCGTTACCTGCAGAAGAGTTGATGTAGAGCATGTCCTCTACACCGTTGACCTGTTCTTCAATGGGGCGGATGACGGCTTCTTCTATGGTCTCTGCATCGGCTCCCGGGAATACCGCACTGATATTAACCTGAGGAGGTGTGATTTCCGGAAACTGAGCCACTGGCAGGGTCAGCATGGAAATCATACCCACCAGTGTAATGACGATCGACAGGACAAAGGCAAACTTGGGCCTGTGAATAAAAAGCTGACTGATCATCGCAGTTACCCTTGTTTGTTAGTCTGGCTGCCCTGCTCTTGATCAGGCTTTGGCTGGGCTTCAATGCCGCCTGTCTCAGGATCAATCGTGACGGTGGTGGGAGTCACTTTAGCACCTGGACGAACTTTCTGAAGGCCTTCAACGATGATCTTTTCACCGGCTTTAAGCCCGGAGTTCACAACCCACATTGGGCCTAAGCGACGTCCCAGTTCTACCTGACGGGTTTCAACTGCGTTATCAGCATCAACGACCAATACAAAGCGACCGGACTGATTTTCCTGAACGGCAGACTGAGGAATGATCGGATGTTCGGTCTTGTTCCTGCCTTCTACGATCAGGGTGACGTATAGACCCGGTAGTATGATGCCCTGAGGATTTGGGAATACTGCACGCAGGGTCAGGGTTCCTGTGGTTTCATCGACACTGGTGTCTGCGAAGTTGAATGTACCCTTGTGATTGTAATCGCTGCCATTGGGCAGGCGCAGGCTCATTTCAAAGTCCTGCTTTTCGGCAGCCCGGTTGCCAGAACTTTCCTGTAAGCGGCTGATGAATTGTTGCTCATTGACCTGGAAGTTGACATAGATTGGGTCAATGGAAGTCAGAGTCGCCAGAGGTTCACTGCCGGGTCCTACCAGATTACCCACGCTGTAATGGGTGCGGCCGATCTGTCCTTTGAAAGGTGCTAAGATTTTGGTGTAGCTGAGATCCAGTTTGGCCGTATCCAGTTGGGCTTCAGCCGCCTGAACAGAGGCTTCTGCCTGAGCTTCTTTGCTGGTCTGGGTATCCAGGTCAGCCTGGCTGATGTAGCCTTTCTTGTGAAGATTCTTGCTGCGTTGCAGGTCTTTCTTGGACTTGTTCAACTCTGCTTTAGCGCTGGCCAGATCAGCCTCGGCTTTTTTGAGGTTGGCGATATAGGGTTTGGGGTCTATCACGAAAAGCAGCTGATCTTTCTCAACGGTCTGTCCTTCAATGAAGTCCCTCTGAGCGAGAAAGCCTTCTACTCTTGCTCTCAGGTCGACAGTGTTGACAGCTTCTGTTCGGGCAACGTATTCATTGTAATCGCCAACAGGCCGCTCCGTTACGTTGATGACGGAAACAGCGGGAGGAGGTGTTTTTCTTTGTTCCTGCTCTTGATCACAGCCAGTCAGGGCTAGAACGGATGCAACAAGCAAGCCGAAAGGGAGCAGGGATCGTTGTCTATTTTTGATGATCGATTTCATCGATGGCTCCGAGAGAAAGAGTCTCAAGTTCAGGTTTCCAGCCCACGGTCAGAGTCTTGTGGTATGAGCGTGCCGATTCGGGGGACCTCTCCGCAAAGCAATACACAGGCAAGTCTGGTCTGAAAATTGTCTCAGCTGCTTGCACAGGACTTGATTCAGACATGATACAGCGAGTATTCACCTGTCTTATATTCAGTGCAACAGCGACCTTCGAGTCTCAGAGAAGCTGGATATAAACGTTATTTTTTGGGCGTCTATATTCCAAATCATCCGTTTTTCTGTCGCTGGCGCAGTATTCGTACTGTGCAGAGCTGAGCATGCTCATGTTGGAAAATAAGTGGGTATTGTACTCGGCTAAAGACTGATTCCTACTACTAAATTAAAAATCAGACACTTGTTTACAGGACGTTTACTTCTATTGCAAATAAAGCTTTTTACAGAGTGCTTACTGACTCTAACCCCAAGATATATATGGGCTTCAATACACTGAAGCCGTTGTTTAAACACTGAAGGTTTTCAACAAAGAAGGAATCAATTGAAACGAAAGTCTTCCAGAATATTGAGTGCTGTTTTTTGCTTCAAGACGACTTGTTGGTTCATGACGGTTTATTGATTATGAGGCACGGGTCAGCTGACAGACAATCTGTAAATTTTGTACCCTGTGCTGTACCTTTAACCCCGCTTTTCCCCCTGCGGGGTCTTTTTTATTGAGGAGCTGCCAATGAGTAATGAAAATCTAGAGCTTCTGTTGATAGACGATGATATCGAACTCTGTGAATTGTTGATCGAGTACCTGGCTACAGAAGGGTACTCTGTACACGCAGTTCATGATGGTGAGTCAGGTGCTCATGCTGCTCTTTCAGGGGATTATCAGCTGGTACTGCTGGATGTTACCCTGCCAAAACTGAATGGCTTTGAAGTCCTGAAAAAAATCCGTCACACGTCTGATATTCCGGTATTGATGCTGACGGCTCGTGGTGATGATGTTGATCGCATCATTGGGCTGGAAATCGGAGCTGATGATTACCTGCCCAAACCATATAACCACCGTGAACTGGTAGCCAGGATCAAGGCCATTCTGAGAAGGGGCAGAACGCCGGGTGCTGAAGTCGGTAACAAAGTCCTTTCTATTGATGATATCACTCTGAATCTGGCAAACCGTGAAGCCAAGATGGGTGAAACACTGCTTGAGCTGACGGCTACTGAATTTATGGTCCTCAAGTCACTGATTGAAAAAGCTGGCGAATTGATTTCCAGAGATGAGCTGACGCAAATCGCATTGAACCGTCGTCTGACACTTTATGACCGTGCGATTGATATGCACGTGAGTAACGTGCGCAAGAAAATTGGTACACGTCCAGATGGCTCACCCAGAATTAAAACCGTCCGTGGTGCCGGCTACTTCTACATCAGACCATGATTATTCAAATCCGGAGAATGCTGGTCTGGCCATTTCAGAGTCTGTTCTGGAAGCTGTTTCTGTGGTTCTGGCTAACCATGTTGTCGATGATGGCAGCCATGGTTATAGCGGTGGCCATAACGGTAAATCCCTCGGATTTCCTGTCCGAGCGCAGAGAGCTTTTTCGTGAACTGGAGATCGTCTCCAGAAAAGTGGAGCGCATGGCTTCTGGCTGGGCGCCTCATACTCCTTTTCCTCAGTTCAGCGGAAGTTATTTTTACCTTTTTGATCCTGCCGGTGAAGTGGTGGGCAGACGAGCCGCTCCGGATGAACTGATGTCCGCTTATGACCGAACCCATGATCGCACTGAACCTACCATCACTTTCAGAAGTGGTGTCGTGGTGGTGGGCCCCAGAAAAGTCTGGATTGGACGGATACCCTATGACCTGTTTCTGACCAAGGAAATGCCAAGATTAGTTCACTGGCGAGTCACCAAGGTTCTTTCCCAGCAATGGCATTTGGTTATCATTGCTCTGGCTGTCAGCTTCCTGCTTTGCATCATGCTGGCGCGCTACCTGGTCGTCCCTATCAGACGATTGCAGGTAACCTCCAGAAAGCTGGCGAAGGGAGAGCTCTCTGCCAGGGTGGAAGCCTCTGTGAGACAGAGAGGTGATGAGTTGGGAGAGTTTGCCCGTGATTTTGATCACATGGCAGAACAGTTGGAGACGCTGGTCAATAACAAGGAAATTTTGCTGAGAAATGTCTCTCACGAGTTACGCTCTCCGTTAACCCGGTTGCAGATTTCTCTGGCACTTGCCCGAAGAAAAACACCTGAAGCTGAGGCGGAACATGGGCGAATAGAAAGAGAAATCGAGCGTCTTGATGAGTTGATTGGTGAGATTATCCGTTTCTCCCGTATTCAGCATGGTCTGAGTGAAATGGCCTGTGAGCGGGTCAATCTGGAGCAGCTTATCGAGCAATTGGTGGATGACGGTAACTTTGAAGCTCAGGCTCAGAATAAAGGTGTCGATCTCATTAAGAGCCAGCCTATTGAGATTGTTGGAGTGCGTGACTGGCTCAGCAGTGCTGCTGAAAACATCATCCGAAATGCCATCCGATTCACTCCTCAGGGCAGTGATGTTGAGGTGACATTGGAACAATATCGTCGAAATGTAATCATCAAAGTGCGGGATAAAGGTCCGGGTGTTCCCGAAGATGCACTGGAATCCATGTTCGAACCTTTTTTCAGGGTGGATGAAACCCGTGGCAAGGAAAATGATGGGTTTGGACTGGGGACTGCTATAGCGATGAGCGCTATAGCTAATCACGATGGCGCAATCTTCGCCAGAAATGCTCATCCGGGTCTTGAAGTAACAATCAGGATACCCTTGGATCATAAGCACAATGTCTAATTGGGATCGGTCATAAATCAGTCAAATTGCAAGAGTCAAATAGAAACGCTGGGAAAGCTAATGGCTTCTCGCTCGGCTTCCATGTTTAAGACCAGCGCCAGTTGATCAGTGGTACACGCTTCCAGACAGGAATAGTGAAAAAGTAAAGGATAATGCCAGCCAGATCGGCAATCAGATCAGCCCAGGAAAAAAAGCGGTATTCCGTTTGTAATTGCAGCAGCTCAATGAGAAGACCGTAGGCCATCAAGCCACTGACTTTCGATAAGTTGAACGACTGGCTTGGAAGGCTGGCATCGATCAGAAAACCTAACAACAGGAAAGCCGCAAGATGTTGAAGCTTATCGTTCACATCGGTAAGTGGGACTTTATCCAATGGCAATAAGGACAAAACTACAATAGATATCATGGCCAGCAGGAGGCCAGTCCTGGCCAGTGTTGTGTAATGATTTCTGATCAATGTTACCAAGGTGTCCTTCCTGTCGATTCGTAGAAATGGATAGGGACTTATTTTCTGTGACGATTTGAATACCCTTTTCGTGCCTGTTTGTTGGCAATGGTTCGTTTTCTGATAATACTATTTTTTGTTAAAGTTACCTTTAGATCATCAGGTATCTCTGCTTCGCTCCATTTTCCCGGTTTCAGTCCATCCAGTGTCCAATCGCCTATACGGTAACGTATCAATCTTAGGGTAGGGTAGCCAACCGCTGCGGTCATGCGCCGAACCTGTCTATTACGTCCCTCACGAATAGTCAGTTCCAGCCAGCGGTCAGGAATGGACTTACGCTCTCTTATGGGTGGTACTCTTGGCCAGATTGCTGGTGCTTCAATGATTCTGGCTTTGGCAGGAAGCGTCAGACCATCTTTGAGTTCAATGCCTTTTCTCAGTTTCTCCAGTGCCTTTTCATTGGGTATGCCTTCTACTTGAACCCAGTAGGTTTTCTCCATCTTGTGCAGGGGCGAGCTAACCTGATGCTGAATCTGTCCATTGTTAGTTAGCAGCACCAGTCCCTCGCTATCTCTGTCCAGGCGACCAGCAGGATAAACATCGGGAATGGAGAGGTAGTCCCTGAGTGTTGGGCGCCCTTCTGAATCGGTGAATTGTGTCAGCACATCGAAAGGTTTGTTAAACAGAATCAGCCGGGGGGTGGTAGTATGTTCTTTTTTATTCCTTATGAAGCTGGGGGGCTGGTAGGGGCGACCTGACATCTGGCTGAGTCTCGTTAGCTTTGGCTGGTATTACAGATTATAAAGTTATTGAAACAGAACAAAAGCCCTCAAGTCAGCTCCACACTGAATACTGACTGAGACGCTGTAAACGTTTGACAGGATTAACTGCGAGATGGCCTCTCTCGTCTGGTGTCTGAGAGCAAACCAGCTTTATTTATCGAGTTAGGCAGCCCAAGTTTTAACCGCCAATCGTTTTCATCAAAATGCCTTTTAGGACAAACCCCAGAACACCCAAGCATAAAGCGCCAAAAAGAATGAATGTACCAAATTTTCCCGCTTTCGACTTTTTAGCCAGATCGTAGACAATAAAACCCATAAACAACACCAGAGCTGTCAGGAGGGCTTTCATCATCAGGCTTTCAAAACTGTCTATATCCATACTTCACTCCAACGAATAAGCTTGCTCATTCTATCTCTGGTGGATTCTATGTCTACACTGAAATAAGAAGAACAGGCCGTTCTGTACATAAAGTGCCGTTCAGCTGGAAAGAATACAGAGTGTCACAGCGATAATGAGCCATTGATCAGGGAGTGCATGGCTGTTACTTAGCCAATAGGAGAGAACCTCATGGCTTCCCGCATCAGGTTAATCGATGTCACCAAGCTTAAGAAGTCGTCCTGGCTTGTTCAGCAGGAATCCGAAGCTGTAGTAAAGACCGCTAAAGCAGGCATTAATCGGCAGAAAGACTTTATGGACTCTGTTGGTATGGATAAAAAGAGACTCCGTGAGTTTATCAATAGTGATGCCTGGCCCACCCATTTCAAGCACAAAGCCCGTCAGGAGTTGATCAAATTCAACGATGAGCTAAAGAGTGATCTTTCTCACGAAGCATCATTGAAACGAAAAGAACTCAGGCAGGCTAATCGACTGTTGAAACCCAAGACAAAATCGAGATCCTCAGGCAGAAGGCATAGGACCGGATTTGTTTAATTGTTTGCAAAGAGCTGCTGGACCGGGCAAAAAAGATTGGGTGCTTTTTTACTGAATATTAATATGGATGACAGGGGCGGCTTTTCATGGCTACCGTTAATGGAGTTAACAGTAATAACAATATTAATGTTGTTGATTCTTCCGAGCTTAGTCAGCAGGACTTTATTTCGGCTGTCTACCTTGAGCGCGGGAATATGCTGGATGCGGAAGTCCGCAGACTGGTCGGTGAGATAGAAACTTCCAACCAGCTGCTGACTAGCGTCAATAATCTGATCAATAAATCCAACATAGCTCAGTATGGCACCAGCCAGTACACGCAGACCACCTGGACCACCAACGGTAACAACATCGTGCTGGATAATGGATACGGTATTGCTATCCGGCCGGATGCTAATGGCAATACTACATTTACTTTGGTGGATGCTGAAGGTAATCAACTCAATTATCAGAATCAGACACTGGTGCCTGTTGCTCAGGGCTCTATTACGGATGCCAGTCAGGTGGGTATACCTGTTATGAATGATATGACTATGGTGCTGGATGATGGTACTGAGATTACCTTTCAGACATCCTCTCCCGGAACCCCCTTTGATCCCTCCAGTTTGTCAGGAGGTCTTGCGGATATCACCGGAATGACGATCACAAGGGGGAATCAAGGGCTCACAGTAACAAATTTGAATACGGCAAATCCTGTTATTGGTACTCCAAACCTGAATGGCACCACTCTGGATGCGGCCAGTAACGATGGTTATGTACTGCTCGAGGCGGGCGGGCTTCATTCCTGGGAGTATGACGGAGTGAATACCAACCAGATGACTCGACAGGATCCGAATGATCCCAGCGCTTCGCTCAGTGGCTACGCAGCACGTAAAGTTGCTTTCCAGAACAGTTTTACGAATGAAGTGACCGGTGGTATGCCTGCATTGACTAAAGAAGAGCGTGATATTCTCAGTAACCTGTTGAAGATCAATTACACTGATGCCAGTGGAAAGGGCCACCTTACACCAGAGGAATGGGCTTCGCTGAAGACATCACTCAACGCTGCAAAAGAAAATCTGACAGGAAGTAACCAATTGCAGACAGTCCAGTTACAGCGCGCGATGGCTACTTATAATCAGAACTATGATGCGATATCCAACTCTCAGAATAAAATCTATTCACTGCTGAAAGATATCATCAATAATTCGAAATGATGGATCACTCAAGGCTGATACCAATGTGACTGATTCCTTCATTTCTGGCCAAAGCCCTGATCTGTTTCATAACGTCCGGGCTTTGTTTGCTTTTGCTGGTTTGATCCAGCACTTCTTCAATAAACGCTATCTGTTGCTGATATAGCTCATGCTGTTCAACATACTGTTGGAGCTCAATCCCTTTAAGCTCTTCAGCTTCTGTATACTTTATGAATTTACCAATGGTGCTCAGTGAGAGTGTCAGGGCACTGGCTGTCTCTGCAGCATCAGGCTCCATAGCACAGTTAACCGCACAAATCGTACTGATAACACTGTCGTAGGCTGGAATGGTGCCAAACATCTCCCACTTATCAAGATCAGGTACATTCGGTTCAAGTTTCTCCAGCAGACGCTCAAAGTTTTTGGCTGACTGGTAGCCTGCGACGTTATCCCAGAGCATATTCAGACAGTGTCGAACGTCCTCAGGGTGACCAAACTCTGTGAGTTCAGCAAACAGGGCAAAATTGGGCCAGCTTCTTTCACAGACGGCGGTTGTTAGCGTTATGAGCTTCCAGGCTGGAAGTTTATCAAGCTGACGCAGGAACTGAGCGTATTGTCTATGTGTGTTCAAAGTGAAATCTCAGGCCAGAATATCTGGACAGGGATTCTAGCGGTATTCCCCCTGGAAGGCACTGCTGAGAAGGAATTCTGGAGTCATAAAGTGCTGTAGCTATGCATTGTAGTCCGTTATCAGAGCTGCCACTTGAAATTAACGGTGAAGGAATCCAGATCATAATCGGAATTAAGTTCAATCATGGAATTATCAAACATACAAGTTTCTGCTTTGACATTGCTGCTGAATCGAACCTTGCCACAGTCTCCAAATTCGAACTCGGTTTTTTCCTTGATGAATTCCATACCTTCCTTGATGGGTCTGGCAACACCAATGTATTCGAGCCCCAGAAATGCAGCACTGGCAGCAGCCTGTTCAGCCAGCTTTTTGGGATCGGAAGCGGCCTTGTACACAAAAGCACTGACTTCTTTCTGATTGATTCCGGACTTTTCCCGAATAGACAACTCAGGCATTCTATTGACGCTTTTTGAGCGGTTGATGGTTCTGGTAGAGAAAGGGTCAATCATTGAAACATCATGCGAGTAAGCTGTACTGTAATGAGAAACTTCAGAAAGGTAATGAGCTTCTGAGTCCGACATTGCCAAAACTGGGAATAGAGTCATCACCAGGCATGACCCCCACTTGCAACATGCATTACAGCTGTTTAAAGACTTGCTTCCATCCATGGTGCTAATCCTTAGTAAGCGCCGAAAACACTTCCATCGAAATTATACTGCCAGTCTATACACCATGCTGGCAAGAGAAAGACCCTTGTAAAGTAAGTTAAGCATGCTCAGGCTAAGGTGCCTTGTATTTCCTGTTTAATATAGCGACATAATATATTTATGTTCTGTCATTATTATACTGTGAAATAATCGCTTCAGAATGGCCATGATGAACGGTGTAAAAAAGAAAATCACTTCGTAATCCATTCCTTGTTTATTGGGGCCACTAATAAGCTGTCTTTGTTTCCATTTATCTGGCTCTATCGGCTGTAGGTTGGTCATCTTGAGCCCGTTGCGGGCTCTTGATCATAAATGACAATGGTGTGTGTATGGGGTTTGTTGTTGAAGGCTGTTACCAGTGCACTGGCAGGCAGTGAACCAGAAGGGATGATCAGGCTCTATGCTCTGGACATGAATTTGCCTGTTTCCGTATTAATCTTGATAATTTCTCCAGTGCTCAGGTATTCCGGAACCTGAACTTCAAGGCCAGTACTCAGTCGTGCTGTTTTGGTACGAGCTGCTGCGGAAGCACCTTTAATAGCAGGAGATGTTTCAATGATTTCAAGAGCGATGGATGAAGGCAGCTCAATAGCCAGTAACTGACCATCCACCAGAAGAGCGGTCAGTCCTTCCATACCATCAGACATATAGGGAAGCTGTTCTGCAATGGTCCCTGAGTTAACGAGATATTGGCTGTAGTCCTCACTATCCATGAAGGTAAACTCATCACCTTCACGATACAGAAAGGAAACCATTCGGCGGAGTAAATCAACATCAGCAAACGGGTCGTCGCCCGTGCAGGTCATCTCCAGCTTCTGACCACCGGGAACGGAACTGAAACGAAACTTGTAGAGGGTTGAGGCACCGCGAGCGGATGGACTCTTGGTTTCATTCTGTCGGACTATGTAGTACTGATTTTCAATCTGAACAATCTGACCTTTCTTAAGATCTTTGGCGTAGGCCATTTATTTCAACCTCAGTTCAAAGGAGTGGGCAAATTCTATCACAGGACCGAAATTGCCTTGAGTTCGTTAATCGTTTTCACGGGATCTGAATGTTGGGGTGTCAATGCTGCCTCGGCAGTTTGTCAGATCGACCGTATTAGACGGGTTGTTATCCCCGGGCAGAGTGTCTTCTGAATACTCTGCAAACATGATCAGGTTCGAAGTTTGCTGTTCTTCAGGGCAGGTGTACTGCAAATCCATTACCTGCAAGTATCTGCCAAGCAAGCGGATATGCCCCGGGTAGCGTTGAATGCCGTTAGAGGTAAATTCAAAATTGAAATCTCTGGCAAGGTGCACCTGACCGTTTGGGCCTCGTTTGAAGCGAGTTGAATAACGAACTACAGTACCATCAAGAAACTGCAAGTTCATTTCCTTGCAGGCGCGCCTGCCATGGACGATAGCGATTTCTCTTGCTTTTGTTGTGTCAGCCCAGTACCAGACAAAAGCCGCCCCAAGTAGGATCCAGATGATAGTGTTCATGAGCGCATTTTATAGTCAGGAAAGGAAGAAAAGCTATGTCTTGTGCGCTTCTTTTACAAGTTGCCAGAAGCTGCAGAGTTTTTTTGAGTCTTCAATTGCAAATCAGTGCAGATGTCTTGGATTGCTGGCCTTACCAATGGGCTTTCCATCCCGATCAATGAGTTTCTCTCTGGCATCGACTCTGTAAATTCTTCGAAAGTATTCTGCTGTCAGGGCTTTCTTATCAGCAAACTGCCTGATGTCTACACCAACCCGGTTGAGGTATTCAAGCATGAAAATGGTATCGGGCACATCAGCCTCCAGTTATTGGCTCCACATAGTGATTCTCCACTACTCAGATAACCCATTCCGGATCCTGTTGAAATCCAAGTCTCAACGGAATTCCAAGTTAGAATAGCACCAGCATGTTTCGTTTTTTTGACTTGAGACATTCTTTTTCCGGCCTTTACAGAGCTTTACAGCCTCCTTATTGTTTCTTATCACTAAATCTCTGAGAGTCTCCTTTTCCTCGTCGCTTGGAGAGGGGCAGTTGATTGTTTGTAAATTTCCGGGTTTTGGTGATTTTATTTGTAGCATTGTTTTTTTTGGTTTAATTTTCTGGATCAAGTATAAAATCAAAATATTTGACTGATAAAGGAGCCGTATACTGGGATATATGT
Source organism: Endozoicomonas sp. SESOKO2 (assembly GCF_024606245.1). NCBI lineage: Bacteria > Pseudomonadati > Pseudomonadota > Gammaproteobacteria > Oceanospirillales > Endozoicomonadaceae > Endozoicomonas > Endozoicomonas sp. SESOKO2. The sequence continues at coordinate 13,046 of NZ_JAHHPQ010000422.1, read as the reverse complement.
GCCAGACAAAGCTCAGCTGGGGGAATATATGCTGGTAGGCGTGCCAAAAGAAATAAAGAATCATGAGTATCGAGTCGGGTTAACACCTGCTGCAGTTAAGGAACTCGTGGCGCAAGGGCATGAAGTTGTTGTTGAAATGAATGCCGGAGCAGGTATTGGTTTCACCGATGATTGTTATAAAAGTGCCGGAGCTACTATTGTTTGCAGCGGCGAGTCAGTGTTCGAACAGGCTGAGCTGATTGTTAAGGTCAAGGAGCCTCAGGCTGTTGAAAGAGCGAGGCTACGTCCACACCATACCCTCTTTACTTACCTCCATCTGGCTCCGGACGTTGCTCAGACTCAAGATCTGATTGAATCCGGAGCCACTTGCATCGCTTATGAAACCGTAACGGATGTTAATGGTCGTCTGCCCTTGCTGGCTCCCATGTCAGAAGTCGCAGGTCGTATGTCTATTCAAGCCGGTGCCCACTGTCTCGAGAAGTCCCAGTCAGGTCGTGGTGTTCTTATGGGTGGTGTTCCTGGCGTAGATCCCGCAAAGGTCGTCATCATTGGTGGCGGTGTTGTTGGTCAAAATGCTGCAGCTATGGCTGTTGGCATGGGCGCAGATGTTGTTGTTCTGGATCGTTCTGTAGACGCGCTTAGACAGCTTGATGCGCGTTATGGCAACCGTATAAAAACCGTGTTCTCTACTCATCACTCTATTGAAGAGCATGCACTGACCGCTGATCTACTGGTAGGTGGTGTTCTGCTGCCAGGTGCTGCTGCTCCCAAGCTGGTGACCAAAGATCTCATTAGCAGAATGAAGTGTGGTTCTGTGATTGTTGACGTTGCCATTGATCAGGGTGGTTGTGTTGAAACGTCAAGACCGACCACCCACGATGACCCTACCTTCATCGTGGACGGTGTTGTGCATTACTGTGTAGCTAACATGCCGGGCGCCGTAGCAAGAACATCAACAGTGGCACTGACCAATGCGACGCTGCCTTATGTTGTAAACATTGCCAATAAGGGTACTCGTATAGCTCTGGAGGAAAACCCACACCTGCTGGAAGGTTTGAATATCTGCAAAGGCGTGGTGACTTGTGAGAGCGTTGCTCGGGTACAAAACCTGACCTACAGACCGGCTTCTGAAATGCTCTCTGACATCTGATGTAAAGATGGTCTGAACCGAATACTCTGGTTTGCTTTTGGCTGCCAGAGTTTTTATTTTTAATAGCGAAAAGAGATTCACACACACACAAATTGATTGATTTTGGGTGGGATTCGGATTTGATTAATTGGCAGTGGTCCAGGTTTGAAGAGCTTACCGGGCAGGAAGTATACAGCATTTTGGAAGCCAGACAGGCTGTCTTTATTGTTGAGCAGGATTGCCCCTATCCCGATGCTGATGGTCTTGATCAGATATCTCTGCACTTATCAGGCTGGGGGGCGGATCGAAATGATCTTGCGGCCTACCTGAGGATTATACCTCCGCCCTCTCCCGACTCCGTTGTCACTATTGGTCGTGTTATTACTACTTCCTCATACCGTGGCAGAGGTTTGGGAAAAGAAATGATGAAACGAGCCTTAGAAAAAGCCAACGAACTCTTTCCTGAATATGATCTTTATCTCAGTGGTCAGGCTCACCTTCAAGCATTTTACGGTGCCTTCGGCTTCAGAGCTGAAGGTGGTATCTACGTGGAAGATGGTATTCCCCATATTGCCATGTTTTCAAGAAGGTCTTGATGACTACCGGCACGAGCGGCCAGTGTTGTCTGAGACAACTGATTCCACAGCGTGCCAGCTTCTAATATTCATTTCATGGTAGGAATGACAAATTCTGCGCCAGCTCTGATTCCGGTTGGCCAACGGGAAGTAATAGCTTTGCGACGTGTATAAAACTTCACACCTTCCATGCCGTGCATATGCAATGGACCATACAGGGAGCGCTTCCAGCCGCCAAAACTGTGGAATGACATGGGGACAGGGATTGGCACATTAATACCGACCATGCCGATCTGGATGTCATGGGCAAACTGTCGGGCGCTGTCACCATCACGAGTAAAGATAGATGTACCATTGCCGTATTCGTGGTCATTGATCAGGGTGACAGCTGTCTCGAAATCAGGCACACGGACTACTGATAGCACCGGTCCGAATATCTCATCCCGGTAAATGGACATATCGGTGGTGACATTGTCAAACAGGCAACCGCCCAGAAAATAGCCCTCTTCGTGGCCTTCAACAGAATAATTTCTGCCGTCTACGACCAGTTTGGCACCCTGGGCGATACCGGCATCAACATAACCTGATACCTTATTGAGGTGCTCCTGGCTGATGAGGGGGCCCAGTTCAATACCAGGTTCCAGACCATTACCCAGTTTCAGGGCTTTCACTCTCGGAGCCAGACGTTCAATTAGTGCGTCTGCCACATCACCCACAGCAACTGCAACAGAAATAGCCATACAGCGTTCACCCGCAGAACCATAGGCAGCTCCTACCAGTGCGTCAACGGTCTGATCAAGATCAGCATCTGGCATGATAACCATGTGGTTTTTGGCTCCACCCAGGGCCTGAACCCGCTTTCCGTGGTGGCAGCCCTTCTGATAGATATACTCAGCAACAGGTGTAGAGCCAACAAAGCTGACAGCCTGAATATCTTCGGAGGCGAGGATCGTATCCACTGCTTCCTTGTCACCGTTGAGCACATTCAGAACGCCGTCAGGAAGACCGGCTTCTTTCATCAACTCGGCCAGACGGAAAGGAACAGAAGGGTCTTTTTCTGAAGGTTTGAGAATAAAAGTGTTACCACAGGCAATGGCCAGGGGGAACATCCACATGGGTACCATAGCCGGGAAGTTAAAAGGTGTGATTCCTGCCACCACGCCCAGTGGCTGACTGACGGACCACGCATCCACATCCGTTCCGACATTTTCTGTGTATTCCCCTTTCAGCAAGTGAGGGATACCACAGGCGAACTCAACGACCTCCAATCCACGGGTAATATCACCGAGAGCATCTTCCAGAACCTTTCCATGTTCTCTGGTCAGCATTTCAGCCAGCTCGTTACGGTGTTTTTCAACCAGCTCCTTGAATTTGAACAGGAGTCTTGCACGTTTCAGTGGGGTGACATTTCGCCATTCTTCAAAAGCCTGTTTGGCAGTGGCTATGGCCACCTCGACCTCAATGGGACTGGCCAGAGAGACTGAAGCTTCCTGCTTTCCGGTAGCAGGGTTAAAAATGGGTAACTGGCGCACGCTGGGGGCCGAGGGCAAACCGGCGATGAAATGGTTGATTTGAGCACTCATGTCATGGCTCCTTACAGTTCATTACTTTTATTGTTTAGATTGAAACCGTCTCTTTTCAAGGTTACGGGAATTAAGTCTCCGCATGAAGAGCTGAGCACCATGAATTAATGTTCAACCTCCTTTCAACGGCTACTGACAGGTTTCGACAATGGCAAAGTTGTCCTGCATAGAAAGCAGAACCAAAAATCTTGATCTGAATCAATATCTATCACATAAGGGCTTTTGGATTCCGGCTGAATGCAGTTATTCTGGGAATCTACTCAAATTGTTGTTGAGTAGGCTGACTTGAAAAATAGCAAAATGAGGCATGGAGAAACCTTTTGGAAACATTCTGTAAATAGAATAGATCCAGCTTTCACAATATGAGAGTGTTTTTATTTTCATGACTCAATAAGGGGGTTTCTATTCTGATGCCCCGGGCGGAAATGCCTGAATGCTTTGAGGGTCTGTTAAGTTTTCTGGCATTTCAAAATAACAAGAACAAGATAGGAAGAGTGCTATGTCGTTGCTGATCAATAGACTTGTGAAGGATCATGAGCACCTTTTGCGCCTGCTCGATTGTCTGGATCATGAGGTATCCGGATACAAGGATGAAAGTGAGCATACTCCCAGACTCTGGCTGATTCTTGATGCTCTGGACTACCTCCATAATTACCCGGACAGCTTCCATCACCCACTGGAATCCCGATTGCTATCCCGTCTCCGTCCAAGACTGACTGATGCCAGCCAGCGCGCTGTTATGGCAGAAGTAGAGGCTGAGCATAAAGAAATACGTCAGTTCACCACCAGTCTGATAGAGCGTTTCAGTGCCTTGAGTATGGATCAGGTTATCCCGGTCAATCAGCTGTTGGCGGATTATCAAAAATACGTTGAGTTGCAGAGGGCACACATAAAGAAAGAAAACAGGGTTTTGATCCCCGCTATGAAAGCCATTCTGACAGAAGAAGACTTCAAGCAGGTGAACGAGGCTCTGAAAGTGACTCCAGATCCTCTGTTCGGATCCCATACCTGGGAATCCTATGAGAACCTGTATCAGTTTGTGGTGGGAGTTCCCGTTGAACAGGTAGCTTCCGAAGTACACTGAAAATTTGCCGTCTCGGAGGGGCAGTTTCTGAAGCCTTTGTTTTTAATCCTGAAGTTCTGGTCGTTTTCGAAAATAGTCTAAAGCTTCCGGGTTTGCCAAGGCATCGGTATTGGCAATCGGTTTATCATGGACAACATCCCTGACGGCCAGCTCAACGATCTTGCCGCTGATGGTTCTCGGAATATCAGGTGTTTGGAGAACAACCGCAGGTACGTGGCGAGGCGTTGTATTGGCCCGAATGGTCTTTTTTATTTCGCTGATGAGTGCGTCATCCAGGATGATGCCATCTCGTAACTTAACAAACAAAATGACCCTGACATCGCCTTCCCACTCCTGACCAATGGCAACACTTTCGAGTACCTCTTCGACCTTTTCAACCTGTCGGTAAATTTCCGCAGTACCAATTCTCACGCCACCCGGATTCAGGACAGCATCTGCCCTGCCATGAATAATCACCCCTTTATTGACTGTCAGTTCACCAAAGTCTCCATGGGCCCAGACCCCCGGGAACTGGTTGAAATAGGCTTTGTGATACTTTTTGTTCTCAGGGTCATTCCAGAATCCAATAGGCATTGAGGGGAAACTGGACTGACAGGTCAGCTCGCCTTTTTCTTTCAACAGGGGTTTGCCTTCAGGGTTGACGAATTGAACGTCCATTCCCAGCCCTCGGCACTGAAGCTCCCCTCTAATGACCGGCAAGGCAGGGCAGCCCAGAGCAAAGCAGGAAATAATATCGGTACCACCGGAAATAGAGGATAGACAAAGGTCTTTTTTGATGTCCCGGTATACATAATCAAAACTCTCGTGAAGCAAAGGAGAGCCAGTAGACAGAATGGTTTTCAGTTTTGGCAGGGAGTGAGATTCAACAGGTTTAACCCCGGCCTTTTCCAGTGCTGCAATGTATTTTGCACTGGTCCCGAAAACAGTGATCCCTTCTTCTTCAGCGATATCCATAAGGCTTCGTGGTTCAGGATGAAAGGGGGAACCATCATAAAGAACGACAGTGGCTCCCAGCGCAAGAGAAGAAGCCAGCCAGTTCCACATCATCCAGCCGCAGGTAGAAAAATAAAAGAGGGTGTCTTCGGGTTTTACATCCGTGTGTAAAGACAACTCCTTCAGATGCTGTAAAAGGGTACCACCATGTCCATGTATGATGCACTTTGGTGCTCCTGTCGTCCCGGAAGAATACATAATGAACAGAGGGTGGTTGAAATCTACCGCTACAAACTCAGGTGTATTGCGGTCTGGAACAATAAAATCGTCGTATAAACTCGATGAAGTCAGGGAGCTGATATCGGCATCACTGCCAAGGAATGGCACAATGACGGTTTGTTCGATAGAAGGGATTTGCGCCTGAATGGACTGAACTTTTTCCAGGCATTGAATCGGCTTGCCACCGTAAAAATAGCCATCAATGCTGAGTAGTACTTTTGGGGTGATTTGCCCAAAACGATCCAGAACACCCTGAATACCAAAATCTGGTGAGCAGGAGGACCAGACAGCTCCCAGCGCGGTAGTCGCCAGCATCATAATCAGGGTTTCAGGGCAGTTGGGCATAAAGGCCGCCACTCGGTCTCCTTTGCTGACCCCGAGGACTTTGAGTCCAGCTTGCGCTGCTGCAACCGCTTTAACCAACTCACCATAACTCAAGGTGATACGCTGGCCATCTTCCCGTCTGAAAATCAGCGCGTCTTCTGTGGTTCTTTCGGCATTTTTGCTATGCCGGAGCATGTGTTCTGCATAGTTGAGAGTCGAGTCCGGAAACCACTTTGCCCCCGGCATTTGATCATGGTTGCAAACAGCAGAAGGGGCACTGTGAAATTGGATGTCTACAAATGTTGCCAGGCTATCCCAGAAAGCATAACGATCGCTGAGACTCCAGTCATAAAGGGAGTGGAAATCAGTCAGCTCCTGAGCAGTGACGTCATTGACTGACTGAATGAATGCGTGAAGATTTGACGATTGAATCCGGCTCTCGTCAGGTGCCCAGAGCTGCGTCATATTTGATCCTGTCTTGTTGTAGTGCCAGCCCGGCGTTCGAGTAGGAACGGATACCCAGTTGATGGCAGATGAATGTCGAGGCTTCGAGAAGCCTGTCCATCTGCACGCCAGTTTTAATGTTCAGGCCTGCCATTAAATAGAGCACATCTTCAGTGGCAACATTGCCAGAGGCTCCCGGCGCGTAGGGGCATCCACCCAGACCGGCAACTGCCGAATCCACCACTGTCAGACCCTCTTCAAGGGACGCGTATATATTGGTTAATGCCTGTCCATAAGTGTTGTGGTAGTGAGCGGCAAGATGCTCCATAGGTACTTCACGACCACAGGCTTCCAATACTCGTTTAACCCTGAGAGGTGTTCCTGTACCTACAGTATCGCCAAGGGAGACTTCGTAGCATCCCATTTGATAGAGTGCTTTGGTCACTTCGGCTACTTGCTGAGGCGTGATGGCGCCATCATAGGGGCAACTGATAATGCAGGAAACATAGCCCCTGACAGGAATATTACTCCGTCTGGCCAGTTCCAAAACTGGCTCAAAACGTTTAAGACTTTCGGCAATGGAACAGTTGATATTTTTCTGGCTGAATCCTTCGGAAGCTGAGGCAAACACCGCTGCCTCGTCTACTCCTGCTTTCAGAGCATCTTCCATCCCTCTGAGATTGGGGGTTAAAGCGGTATAAACAACGTCACATTGACGTTTGATAGTCTGGAAAACTTTATCCGAGTCCGCCATCTGGGGAACATATTCAGTGGAAACGAAACTGCCGGTTTCGATGTGCCGAAGGCCCGATTGAGACAGTAAGTTGACCAGCTGAACACGTGTTTCCGGAGAAGTTGGTGTTGGCAGATTCTGGAGTCCGTCACGGGCTCCAACTTCGACAATACGGACAGACTCAGGCAGCATGTTCACTTTCCTCCCTGAACGCCATGAGCGATGAACCAGCGTCCACCCTGTCGCCTGCTTGATAAAAGACTGACTCAATCATTCCGTCACAAGGAGCATAAATAGTGTGTTCCATTTTCATGGCTTCCATGACCAGCAGAGCGGTGCCGGCATGGACCTGCTGTCCCGCTTCGACCATCACTGAGTTGACGGTACCGTTCATTGGCGCCAACATTGCCTCAGAGCCATCCTGTGCGGTCAGGCATTGTCCTGAAAGGCTCAACTCAACGCTGAAGTCAGGGAAGAATATCTTTAGCCTGGCTTCGGGCAATGGGACCACGCGACATTTTGTTGAAGAAAACACCGTGTTGTGGCCAACCGACAGTTGTCCTGACAAACAACCTGACTCCACCTCATACCAGTGAATATCAGCCTGACAATAGCCATCAGGTAGACTCACTTTGAACCTTTCGGACGTTTTTTCCAGCGAAATCACGTAGGGTTGATGGTTCAGAAACAGAGTTATCTGAGAAGGTGTCACAGCAGCCGGCAATGAACCCTTGTATTGAGATTGATGGAATTGGTATAAGGATCCTGCAATCAACGACACTCTCAATTGATCACGATTCAGTTCTGTCTGAGGTGGATACTGGTCAATAAAGTGTGTCGATAACTCAGCCTTTCTGAAGGCAGATTCATTGACCAGATGCAGCAGAAAGTCCCGGTTATCACTCAAGCCGGCCTGTTGATAGTCAGACAAAGCCTGAGACATTTTATCAATAGCTGCTTCACGATTTTCAGCCCAGACCACCAGTTTTGCCAGCATTGGATCATAGTGGCTGGAGATATGATCACCCTGTTGTACACCGGTATCGATGCGGACATGATCCTTAGCCTGGGGCCATTGCAAGTCCATGATTTTTCCGGAGGAAGGTAAAAAGTCTTGATTAGGACTTTCGGCGTAGATTCGAGCCTCAAGGGCATGGCCATGACATTGCAGCTGATCTTGTGTCAGAGGCAAGGATGCACCAGCGGCAATAGCCAGTTGCCATTCAACCAGATCCTGCCCGGTAATAGCCTCAGTGACAGGGTGTTCAACCTGAAGTCGTGTATTCATTTCCATGAAATAGAAACGTTCACCGTCAACCAGGAACTCAACTGTACCGGCTCCCCGATACTCTATGGCCCTGCCGGCTGCGACTGCGGCTTCACCCATACTTTTTCGCATGGAGTCAGGGAGGTCAGGAGCTGGGGCTTCTTCGATGACTTTCTGGTGACGGCGCTGTAAAGAACAGTCACGGTCGAAAAGATATATTCCTTCATTGTTCTCATCAAAAAAGATCTGAACTTCTACATGGCGAGGTCGGGTGATATACGACTCCAGAAGCAGGTGGTCATCACCAAAACTTTTCAGGGCCTCTCTTCGGGCAGCCTGAAGACCTTCCTGCAACTGGTCTGAATGTTCAATAATTCTCATGCCCTTGCCGCCACCACCCAATGCGGCTTTGACCATCAGAGGGTAACCTATGCGTTCTGCCTCGAGGATCAGGGTTTCATCAGACTGATCGCAGCCGTGATAACCGGGACACACAGGGACACCGGCCTTTTCCATCAGGGCTTTGGCTTCACTTTTTGAACCCATTGCTTTGATGGCCTGGTGACCGGGTCCGATGAAGTGAATACCGGCGCTATGACAGGCCAGAGCAAAGTCTGCATTTTCTGAGAGAAACCCATAGCCGGGGTGCACCGCCTGAGCGCTGGACTGTTGGGCAACTTCAATCAGTTTTTCAGTGCACAGGTAGCTTTCCTGTGCAGGCGAAGAGCCAATGTAATAAGCTTCATCAGCCAGGGTTTTATGAAGGGCCCGGTAATCTGCATCGGAATAGACAGCGACTGTCTTAATTCCCAATTTTTTGGCGGTATTTATCACTCTGCAGGCGATTTCACCCCGGTTGGCAACCAGGATTTTATCGAAATGTTTTACACTCCGTAGACTGTTGTTCGAGCTCATGGCTGTCTTCTCGCTCATGACTGTCTTCTCGCTCATGGCTGCCTCCATGACGGTATGCGTTTTTCAAGGAATGATGCCAGGCCTTCCTGACCTTCAGGAGAGACTCTGATGCGGGCTATCTCCTGGCAGGCCATTTCGACAAACTCTTCATTAATGGGTTTGTTATGAACTTTATGAAGCATGTTTTTGGCCAGTCGAGTCGCTTCAGGAGCATTACCAAGAAGCTGTTGAGTTAGCTCTTCTGCTTTGGTGTCGAGTTCTGATTCAGGCACCCGTTCATGCAGCAATCCCAACTCAAGCGCTTTTTCTCCAGAGAAGACTTCTGCACTCAGAAAGTAACGACGGGCCTGACGGGTACCTATGGCCTGGACAACGTAAGCGCTGATGACGGCCGGGATCAGGCCAATTTTGACCTCACTCAGGCTAAAACGGGTATTCTCTGCTCCCAATGCGATATCGCAGGCACAAATCAGTCCAATAGCACCACCAAATGCAGCGCCCTGAACCACTGCCATGGTAGGTGCTGGAAAGTGATTCAAGGTGTGGAGTAGCTCTGACAGTGTACGTGCGTCGTCGTAGTTTTCCTGTTCACTGAGGTGAATGGCGTTCTTCATCCAGTTAAGATCACCTCCGGCAGAAAAATGTTTGCCGGAGCCTCTGAGTTGCAGCAGTCGTGTCTCTTTACCCGACAGCTGTTTCAGGGCCGCAATCAGTTCGCTGATCAGTTCTGCATTAAAAGCATTACCCACTTCCGGACGGTTCATAGTTATGCTGGCAACGCCATTGCTGGTGGTCTCGATAATGAGAGAGTTGCTCATGGTATTACCTCCCTGCCTTACATTCTGAAAACACCAAAGCGGGTTTCTTCGATGGGCGCATTCATGGCTACAGAGAGGCTCTGGCCCAGAACGTCACGGGTATTGACGGGGTCAATAATGCCATCGTCCCAGAGCCGGGCACTGGCATAAATCGGATTGCCTTTGTGGTCATAGGTTTCGATGACCGGTGTTTTAATGGCGGCTTCTTCTTCGGCAGAAAGGGTTTTCCCCTTTCGTGCGAGACTGTCTTTTTTAACCTGGGCCAGAACTTCTGCTGCCTGTTCACCGCCCATCACTGAGATTCTGGCATTAGGCCAGATCCAAAGAAATCTCGGGTCATAAGCCCGCCCACACATACCGTAGTTGCCTGCACCAAAACTGCCGCCAATGATGACGGTGAGTTTTGGAACGGTTGCACAGGCCACCGCATTGACCATCTTGGCGCCGTCTTTTGCTATGCCCCCTGCTTCATAGTTTGAACCCACCATGAAGCCTGTGATGTTTTGCAGGAAAAGCAAAGGTATACGTCGCTGGCAACATAATTCGATAAAGTGAGCCCCCTTCTGGGCCGACTCTGAGAAGAGAACTCCGTTGTTTGCCAGAATGCCGACCGGGTGACCATGAATTCTGGCAAAGCCGCAGACCAGAGTAGTGCCATAGCGGGCCTTGAATTCATCAAATTCGGAACCATCAACGATTCGGGCAATGACTTCACGAACGTCATAATTCTGTTTCAGATCGGAAGGGATCAGGCCATAGAGTTCGCCGGGGTCATAGACGGGAGGAATGGGCTTTTCTAATGGGAAGGGATGAGTTTTCTTTTTGTTCAATCTGTCAATGGAACTTCTGACAAGTTCAAGGGCGTGGGCATCATTTTCTGCCATGTAATCCGCCACACCTGATTGTTCACAATGAACCCCGGCACCACCCAGCTCTTCTGCCGTGACCTCTTCTCCGGTGGCGGCTTTGACCAGAGGTGGGCCTGCCAGAAAGATAGTGCCCTGATTTCTGACGATAATGGTTTCGTCTGCCATAGCCGGCACATAGGCTCCTCCTGCCGTACAGGAGCCCATAACTGCGGCAATCTGGGGAATTCCTTTGGCAGACATGTTGGCCTGGTTAAAGAAGATTCGACCAAAGTGTTCTCTGTCCGGAAATACTTCATCCTGGTAGGGAAGGTTGGCTCCTCCGGAATCAACCAGGTAGATGCAGGGCAGATGATTTTGTTCGGCAATGGTCTGGGCGCGCAGGTGTTTTTTTACCGTAAGCGGGAAGTAACTGCCGCCTTTGACAGTAGCATCGTTGGCCAGAATCATACATTCGATGCCAGCAACAAAACCTACGCCTGCAACAACACCGGCGCAGGGGGCTTCATTATCGTAGATGTCGGCAGCGGCAAAGCGGCCTACTTCTAGAAAAGGGGAGTTGGGATCAAGCAAATGGGCAATGCGATCCCGGGCTAACAACTTTCCTCTGGCAGTATGGTTTTCTCTCGATTTTTGACTGCCGCCTTGGGCAATGGTTTCAAAACGAGCATTGATCTGGTCCACCAGAGCCTGCATGTGTCGGCGGTTGTTGTGGAATTCGGGGCTGTCGGGTGCCACTTTTGAAGATAGTACGGGCATATTGATCGCCTCTGATGAAGCCGTTTTTTTGCTCATAGCCTTGCAGCGTTGCGATAGAGGTTAGATCACATCCTGCATGCCAAGGCTATGGCTGTTTCGGAATGTATGATTGTTGTTATGGCAGCATGGTTGTCCTGAGAGAGCAGTGCTGCGTGGCGATGTTAGCGAGACTCCTGGAAAAGTTCTCTGCCGATCAGCATACGACGGATTTCTGATGTACCGGCACCTATCTCATAGAGCTTGGCATCTCTAAGCAGGCGACCGGTTGGATATTCATTGATGTAGCCATTACCACCCAAAATCTGAATGGCGTCCAGTGCCATCTGGGTAGCACGTTCAGCACAATAAAGAATGACACCGGCTGCGTCTTTTCGGGTACTTTCACCACGATCACAGGCAGCCGCAACTGCATAAAGGTAAGCTTTACTGGCATTCATCTGGCTGTACATGTCAGCCACTTTGCCCTGGATCAACTGAAACTCACCAATGGACTTGCCAAACTGTTTACGGTCATGAATGTAGGGAATTACGACATCCATACAGGCTTGCATAATGCCGGTTGGGCCTCCGGACAGAACCACTCGCTCATAGTCCAGTCCACTCATGAGCACCGATACCCCTTCATTGACGGCACCCAGTACGTTTTCTTCAGGCACTTCGCAATCTACAAACACCAACTCACAGGTGTTCGATCCTCTCATGCCCAGTTTGTCCAGCTTTTGAGCACGAGAGAAACCTTTGGCGTCTCGTTCAACGATGAATGCGGTAATGCCTCGGGAACTTTTTTTGGGTTCGGTTTTGGCATAAATGACGTAGGTGTGGGCATCCGGGCCATTGGTGATCCACATCTTGCTGCCATTCAGAATATATCTGTCGCCTTTTTTCTCGGCTTTCAGTTTCATGCTGACAACATCTGAACCTGCGTTAGGTTCGCTCATGGCCAGAGCGCCGATGTGCTCGCCGCTGATCAATTTGGGAAGGTATTTCTGCTTCTGTACTTTGTTGCCGTTACGCTTGATTTGGTTTACACACAGATTGGAGTGTGCCCCATAACTGAGAGCAACGGAGGCAGAAGCCCGGCTGATCTCTTCCATGGCGATGACATGAGCGAGATAACCCATGTCTGAACCACCGAGTTCTTCTTCTGCCGTTATGCCAAGCAAACCCATAGCTCCGAACTTTTGCCAGAGGTCCATGGGAAACTGGTTGCTGCTGTCGATTTCCCGGGCGCGGGGAGCAATTTCATGATCGCAAAACTGTCTGACCTGCTCTCTCAGCAGGTCATTGGTTTCACCCAGATTGAAGTTGAGTGTCAGGTAATTCATCGAACGTATCTT
>NZ_JAHHPQ010000421.1:0-1362 GCF_024606245.1 Endozoicomonas sp. SESOKO2 | reverse complement strand
CTATTTGACGAAGAAGCAGGAATTTTTAGACCAATTTATTGCAACCGCAGTAGGAAAGCCTTAAGTCCGACAGGCTGCTAGCATCAAATGGTATATAATTGATACCTAATTGCTGTATTTATAGGTGTCAAAATCACTTGTTTGAATACGATCCGAATAAAAGTATGACTAATTTTGACAAACATGGTATTGACTTCGATGAAGCTCAAAACTTATGGGAGGATGAGTCAAAAATCATCTTTCCTGCAAGTCTTGAAGGAGAAGAGCGATTTCTCATGGTTGCAAGGTACAAAGGCAAACACTGGACAGCGGTTTATACACTATGAGGAGATAACATCAGAATTATTTCAGTTCGCCGTTCGAGAACAAAGGAGATTACTTGCTATGAAAACTGAAGATTTCGACAAAGCCTTTGATGAGGGCAGTGAGCTAATTGATAATGTGGTTCAGTGGGACAAGGGTCATCGTCCTGATTTTGATACAAAGCGTGTCAATATTGACTTTCCAATATGGATGATCAATGCCCTTGATAAAGAAGCAGCCAGGCTTGGAGTTGCTCGTCAAGCAATAGTAAAAACATGGATGGCTGAAAAATTAGATCAAACCCGCAGATGAGAGCGCAGCATAGCAAGTGCAGCCAACGGGGACGCTCACTGCGCTCGCTCCCTTGCTGCAGCCGTTAGGTGTGTCCACATATCACGGTTAAGAGGCAGAAATAATGATAAGAGAGGTCGAAAGCAGTGATATTAAACGGATTGTAGAAATTTATAATCACTATGTAAGGAACACTGCATTTACGTTTGAAGAAGAAGAGATTTTAGCATCTGATATTGATTTTAGGGTTAATAAAATTAAGTCAGATGGTTTGCCCTGGATCGTGTTAATAAATGATTCAAAAGTAGTCGGTTATGCTTATGCTTCACAATGGCATGACCGTAGTGCATATCGGTTTTCCGTAGAAACTACTATTTATCTTGATCCGAACTTTCAAAGTAAGGGACTTGGTAGCGCTTTGTATAGAGAGTTGTTAAAAAAATTACAGAGTAAAAGAATTAAAACAGCTATTGGTTGTATAACATTGCCAAATGAAAAAAGTGTTGCCTTACACGAAAACCTAGGAATGAAAAAAGTTGCTCATTTTGAGAAAGTAGGGTTTAAGTTCAATCAGTGGCAAGATGTTGGCTACTGGCAAATGATCATGCCCACCTAACAAAAAGTTCAAGTTCGTTCCCGGGGCTGCGCCTTTCCATCAGACGCCGCCTGCGTTGCCACCGCTTAACTTGGCGTTAGGTGTCTCTGTGCAATCTCTCAATGTCTGCTATGCTGACTGCTCCTGCAACAAATGATAATGGTACGCAGTAT
>NZ_JAHHPQ010000420.1:0-1158 GCF_024606245.1 Endozoicomonas sp. SESOKO2 | reverse complement strand
GTTATGAGGTTGATGGTTATACCACCCTTGATCTGCTGGCTTCCTTCGCTATGCCAGTGGGCACTCTGAAAGCAGGGATTACCAACCTGTTGAATGAAGACTACGAAACGGTCTACAGCCAGTGGGCAGGAGACACCTACAATGGCATTAGTGCTCATAAGGCAGAAGGTCGTGCTTACACACTGAGTTATCGAGTGGAGTATTAAGCAGAAAAAGCGGCCGGGCAAAACCCGGCTGTTTAATTCAACCAGCCAAGAACCCAGGGTACCAGCCAGGGAGCCATCAGGGCACTGATACTGGCAGAAAGTACTAACGCCAGCGCGCTATAGGCGCCTTCCTTCAATGAACTTTGTACCATCCTCGCAGTGCCCAATGCATGGCAGGCCGTGCCCATGGCGATACCTCTGGCTTTGGGATCAGTGATTTTCAATAATGAGAGTAGTGGCAAGCCAAAAATAGCACCCATCAAGCCCGTCAGGATCACAGCGATAGCGGCAAGAGAGGGGACACCGTTCAGGTTATCCACAATCAACACAGCAATCGGTGTTGTGACCGATTTGGGAGCCAGAGAAAGAGCGACCTGACCATCGGCACCCGCCAGGACCGCCAGTATAACTGTGCTGACAAGGGCAAAAAGGCTGGAGACAAAAACCACCAGAATCACACCGGTCAGCTCCCGATGAATATCTCTCATCTGTTGATAAAGAGGCACTCCCAGAGCGACAACCGCGATGCCAAGCAGATTGCTTAGCCAGTCACCTCCTTGTTCGTAGTCGGAGTAAGGAATGTTTCCGACAAGAAGAATACCCACGACTACCAGAATGCTGACCAATAATGGATTGAGCATTGAATACTTGAAACGATTATGAAGCTGCCAGGCCGTCAGGTAGACTACCACCGTCATAGAACAATAGAGCAGGCCCTTCATCGGAGTGATCGTAACTATCGGGAACAAGGTCATTGTCGGGTACGCTCCAGCCATTGAAACAACCAACCGGAAACGGCCATAACCAACACTGTCCCCAGCAGACTGGTCAGCAGAAGAGCACCAAGGCTGCTGGCCAGCAGGTTCAGCTGATCGACGACACCGACCCCGATGGGCACAAATAACAGGGACATCCAGCGAATTATAAAACCGGCACCCGTTTCAACCCAGGA
>NZ_JAHHPQ010000045.1:0-1802 GCF_024606245.1 Endozoicomonas sp. SESOKO2 | reverse complement strand
GATTAGGTTTCACTATCCTCGGTGAACCGCCCGGTGCGGACCCGCATGCCGGGTGCTGTGGGGAGAGCTGGAGAAAGACCAGCTCTTACCCGATTATGCGCTGGTTTATATGCGAGAAGCTTGAACTAATGCCCTTGAAATCCATTGGTTAATGCTTTGACCACTAACCTGAGCCGCTGTTGCAATAGTTGCATGAAGCTCTGGTGGAATGCGTAACATCAATTTGCCAGAGTATGGTTTCTGAGGCCCTTTGCCCACAGCAGCACAAGTTTCGAGATAATCTTCGACTGCTTCGTGGAAGGCATCCTTGAGTTCTGTTACTGACTCACCATGAAAACCAACTCGATCTTTTATGCCTGCAATATGGCCAATAAAGCATTCATCATCGTCGCTGTATTCTATGCTGGCTGCATAACCTTTATATGTCATTGTATTCATGGTTTGACTCCAATTCTGGTTAGAAAATCTCGTGCATCTTTCACCTGATACGGCTTTGCCTCTTTTTTCGGGTGTGGTCTATGAAAAGTCCCGATTTCCCCATCTTTATGGAACCTTACGCGCGATCCGCGCCCCTCGATAACATCAGCTCCGACAGCGATAAGGAGAGCTTCTATGGCTTTCCATTCCAGCTGTTTTGGAGCTGGATCTTTAAATATCGCTATGAGCGTTTTTCGGTGTTTAGCATTCATAGGAGATACTATAGAGCATAGTATCAGATAATGGTATCAGTATTTGAGTTTGTATGAGGTTGAAGCACATAACGCCTGCTTCAGCCGCGCGCCGAAGGCGCGTCGGGTGGAGGGGCGAAGCCCCGGAACGAACTGGTAGCATTTGTTATGTGCGTAGGTTGATTCTATAAACGAAAGCATCCTCTATGAATTGACCATTTATAGTTTCTCTTGAGAGCCTTTCTTTTAATATGTTTTTCTTACTATTGAAAACACTGGCCAATAATTGCAATATCTTGTTTGAATTATCGGTAACACCAATATTATTAAGGGATAAGGTTGAATCTTTATCCGAAAAATCGTTTAAGGCATCTACTACTTTTTTGTAGTACTTTTTTGGCCCTTCAGATTTAACTAATTCTGAAGTAAAGAAAAGCTTCCATGTTTTTTCCTCTGGATAATATAACCAAAATGTTGCAGAAACTTTAGCATCGCTCTTATCAAGTTTTTTGAGAAGAGTTTCACCGACACTAATCATTTCATTCGTTAGGCTTTCGCTTACCAAAATTTCTTTAGCCATTGTAAAATTCCTGATTGTTTATCGGTAATTGCTTCAATTAAGTCAATAGCTCTAGTTTTTTCGATATTTGTTTCATATCGGGAGGTTTCTTTCCAGTCTTTAACAACTGCCCAGTTCAATTTAAAAGTTTCACTATCCTGTTCTTCTTTTTTGAGCCTTTGCTTCAGCCCTGCGACACCAACCAAATCAGTTAGGTTGTGGGTATGGCTATCTTGAGCCAACTTCTTGTTTGGAAAGTCAAACTCTTTGACTTGCTTACAAATACAAGCTTTTAAAGCACACTCAACAGAATACCCTGCAAGATAGTAAGCTCCGTTGAACTCATCATTTTCAAGCAGTTTTATTGCTTCTCTTATCCTTATCGAGGATAAGCTCTCTAACTCAGCCTTATTCATATAGCTAAGATTGCTCTCAAAATCGTATGAAATGGTAAGGATAGCGGACTATGTCATGTTTTGATCTGTTTTTTAACTTTTACTTACTGCTTGGTAGGAGCACATAACGCCATGCGCAGCGGCTTGTAAAAATGGCGCTTGTTTTGCCGGCTTTTTTGG
>NZ_JAHHPQ010000419.1:0-3971 GCF_024606245.1 Endozoicomonas sp. SESOKO2 | reverse complement strand
CCTCAATTTCTTGCAATCCTCGCTACGGACGCTTAAGTCCGACAGGCTGCTAGATCATGGTAACGAGCCAAGAAGATAAAAACACCCTTGTTTTCCTGATCTATCCTTCTTCTCTGTAAACCAGAAGACAGGGACAGAATTATTAAACAATCACTTTTTGCGGCACTGCTGTTACTGTCGTTTTCTGTCGTCTGCCAGACTAAACCGTTGGCAAGACATATTGTTATCGAGGTTGAAAAGAATACAGATTTTCCTGACCAGAACTTTTCTATTAAGCTTAACCGACCAACATTGTCAGGCAACCCATCAGACACTGTCGACACAAACGGCAATGTAGAACCAGACTCATCATCTGATGAAAAACGACACAAACCTGACAGTCAGGAAGTGAAAACGACTCTCATAGAATCAATTTCGTGGCGATGGCTTTACGCGACGGATCTGCTGGTTGCTTATGAGCTCATTCTGAGTACCAGAGACGCCTCTCTATGCTCAAACCCTTATTCACACATAACTGTAGAAGCAGTTATCACTATCAGTTGGCTTTTAAAAAGCTATTGGAACGCCAACTCACCGCTGTTTAACCCGATTGGGCAACAAGAAACGAGTCAAAATCACCGGCTTGCCATCACCGCTATGATGCCAGGCTCTGAACAAGAACAACCTCATTATCAGCCATCAGAATCATCAGGCCAGCGTGTCCCACAAGCCAGCAGTCACATCACGGGCTATTTCACCAATCTCCTGTTTTCCAGCTCTGTCGGCGATAACGAAGATCCTGAACAACACCTGCATACTTTGGGTTTAAATTGTTATATCTATCCCTGTAATGGTGTTTGTCGATTCCGGCAATCTTCCAACTCATCCGATAGCATAGTGTCAGATTGTGAAGAAAGTTCGAAATACTGCACTGAAGAAACTTCCGGAGAGAGCCCATGCTCCCACGAGGCCAATGGACACTGCTATCGTTGCAGCCCTGTAGACGGGGTCGCAGACTCAATGGGTGCAGGGGCAGCCAGAACTGACTCTACCGGGCAAGGAACCTGCAACGTCATCTTAGTCAGCGAGGATGTCCAACTGCGGCAATGCCGGAAAGTCTACAAGAATCAAAAAGCACTTTTGTCTCACAAAACCAAATACCATACCGGGCAAAAAACCTGTGACTTAACAGAAGTCGCGGAGGATGGCCAGTCATGGCCATGCGGAATGGTCTTCCGGAATCATAATGCCCTTAGCTATCACAAAAGAAGTTTCCACACCGGGCAACAAACCTGTTACGTGACCATGGTTGGGAAGGATGGCCAGCAGCGACCATGCGGAAAGGCCTACAATAGTGTTCAAGCCCTGTCGAATCACAAAAGTTTATACCATACCGGGCAAAAAACTTGTGACGTAACAGTAGTCCCGGAGGATGGCCAGCCACGGCCATGCGGAATGGTCTGCGAGAATACTAATGCACTGTCGCATCACAAAAGAAGACACCATACCGGGCAAAAAACCTGTATCGTGATGGTGATTGGGAAGGATGGCCAGCCGCAGCCATGCGGGGCGGTCTGCAGGAATGCTAATGCACTGTCAACTCACAAAAACAGTCACCATAGTGGGCAGCGGATCTGTGACTTAACCGTGATCCGGGAGGATGGCCAGCGTCGCCGATGCGGGGCGAACTGCAAAAGTTCTAAAGCCCTGACGGATCACAAGAGAATCTTCCACACTGGACAACAAACCTGTGACGTAACCGTAGTTGGCAAGGATGGCAAGGAGCGACTGTGCGGGTCAATCTGCAAGAATGTTCAAACCCTGTCGAGTCACAAAAGCAACATGCACTGTGGTAAACGAACCTGTGACGTGACCATGGCCGGAGAGGATGGTCGGCAGCAACCATGCGGGAAGGTCTGCAGGAGTTATCAGGCCCTGTCGGATCATATAAGGAAAGATCACACCGGGCAACAAACCTGTAAGGAAATTGTAATTGAGAAGGATGGGCAGCGGCGGCCGTGTGGGGCGGTGCTTAGGAGTGCTACAAGCCTGTCGAATCACAAAAGCACATACCATACCGGGCCAAAAACCTGCAACGTAACACTAATCGGAGAGGATGGCCAACCTTGGCCATGCGGAAAGCTCTTCGATAATACCAAAGGCCTGTCGAACCACAAAAGAAAAGACCATAGCAGACCACAAACCTGCGATGTGACAGTATTCGGAGAGGATGGTCTGCAAAGACCATGCGGGACTGTCTGCAAGAATGCTTTTGACCTGACGAATCACAAAAGAAGACATCGAAAACGCAAGCCTGTTGCTGTAAACCGGAACAATGACCTCACCCCTTGAAATGACACCCGTCCCTTGAGAGGGTGTCGCTAAACTCGGGTTCCCATGCTTTTTCAGGCCCTGAGGTTCCGAACCAACAAGCCTTACGATCAAACATTGCTGCTTTCATGGCTGCAGGGGTTCCTCAGGCAACGCTGTCCTTGTGGCTCTCCTGTTACCTTTCTGTTGCCACTCGTAGAAGGCGCCCAGAGTGTAAGAGTAAGGAATACTTTTTGCGTGGGAGAATGACCATTTAGGCACATTTTCCCTGAAGTAGTTCTCCCAGCCGTGCTCATACATCTTCATGGTGTGATCACGTCGTTCACGGAACTGAAGATAATTCTCGTTCCGCGTCCAGCCATACATTACCTTGTCTGCTTTAACACGGTTGGTATACTCTTGATCTGTTTCACTGAAGCCTTGAGGCGTGGCAATGGCGTTGCGTTTCACATAGTCAGACTCCCTTTCACCCATGCTTCTCCAGCGATTAAGTCCGTCAAGACTTCGGCCCAGAGGTCCACCCAGCCATTGAGTGAGCATCTTGTTGTCGTTCATGAAGAAGTCGAAACCAAGACTCGACGCCAGAGCGAATCCGAAGGTTTGAGCGAAGGTAAACCCGGATATCAGACCGTAGACGTATGCTCCGACAGTGGCTATCGGACCCAGCACGATACCGGCGGTGGCAGAGGCCAGAGTTTTCACTTTTTCTGGTGTGACTCTTTGCAGCAGCGGTACCTGAACGCCTTGTACGGAAGCCATTGATGTCAACATTTCAGGCACCAGACGGAAAATGCTGCGATACATCCGGGGGTTGGCGTGGTACTGTCGGATAAATAGCATAGAGCCGGTTTTCAGCAGAATGACTGAGGAAGCAGCCTTGCCAAATGGCATTGCCAGCCCACTCACTTCAGAGACTTTTTCAATTCCACTGTGGAAGGCATATTGGCCGGTTCGGTCAAGATCGACACCATAGCGCTCCAACCAGTGCTGAAAGGGTGTGAGCATTCTGTGTGTGTAATCGCCCCGGTTGGTCAGATCCAGAAGATAGAGGAAGGCCATGTTCGAGAGGCACAGACTGGCCGCCTGCCGGGCGGTATTGGTCACCAGAAGAGCTTTGTAGTTGGAGAAGTACCAGGTGACCGCCTGTATCAGAGAGGCTGAAGGTTTGACCCAGTATTTCATTAGCTGTTGCTCAGCTGCTGCGGCATGAGCCTGCATCAGTGCGCTATAGACAGCCTGGATCAGTTCTGTTTCAAATATTCCGGCAGCATGAGCGTAAGGTGTCAGGGTATCCTGAACATTGGCCAGAAATGCTGCCGTTTTGCGGCCGTTCTCAAAGGCAATATCGTCAAGAACGTAGTTGGCGATCACCGCTGCTGCGTATTCTTTCATGCCGGTAACAGAGTCTTTCATACCCGCCGGGCCATTAGTGCTCACGGTCACAGGAGTAAAGGCACTCTGCATGAATTCCTCAGACCCCTTGTCGGACATCATCTGGACAACCTTCTTGAACTCGGGCACGCTGACGCCGTGTTTGTAACCAAGGAAGTGCTCAAATTCATCCACTGTCTGATAACCATCGGCACCTCTGACAGCCTTCATGTACTGCTCAAGTTCAATCTTGCTGATCAGACCTTCACGCAGCAGAGCGATGATCCTGT
>NZ_JAHHPQ010000418.1:0-1494 GCF_024606245.1 Endozoicomonas sp. SESOKO2 | reverse complement strand
GTCTTTGAATCAACTAAAGCGTGGGAGTCTCCACTTGGTGTTGCAAATGAAGCTTTACAGACTTTATCCTTCTTAAAATACTTTCCGAAGGTTTTAAAACCGTTATTCACAAAACGGCAAAAATATTCCGGCACCTTGCTGATTTCTTTGCCTGAACTTGCAACGCTATAACCGGCAATAATAGCCTTATCAGGCAGATCATTCTCAAAGGCTTCCCAGCGAATATTACCTTCAACCATAGGAGTCAGGTAATCAGAAGCGATGCTGCCATCATCATTCGTAGCGACGTAGCCACTTTTTCCTGAAGTACCAATGTATCTGCAGTATTTATTGGGTCCCTCCCCGGCCAGTGAGCCCAGAATAAATTCTTTATACGGTTTTGCGGGGGAGCAAAAGTATTCCTGAACTTCAGTTTTAATTGCTCCTTTATTCTCTTGTGATGGCACTTTCTGCCATATCACGGAAGATTGTCTGCTTTTATGGGCCTTCTGCCGAACAGGAACAAAGTGAGATATATCGCCCGCCGGGTTTGCTTCGGCTGTCAGGCCTGCGCATCCATACCCACCGCTATGAGACCCATCGTTGTACCATTCGGTTCCGGGGCCGGCGTCGTTTTTACACAAGCTTTCATGACGCTGACTTCCAGACAGCATCACTGCTGATGCAAAGGTTACCGGTTGCCCGGGCCATTCCTGAAATCGGTAGGAGACTTTGTCATAAGTAACATTGATCTGATAATACTTTTTGTCAGTGACCAAAATGTCTCTGGGTAGCAAAGTTTCATCCCCCAAAGATTCCAGGAAATAATCTTGTTTTCGACTCGACAAAAGGCATCCGCTGACGTTATCGGGTGTATTGGCCAGCATACCAACCAGGGTACTGGTCTTGCCATTCAACATAAACTTGACTCGACAGAACCCGGTCAGTTGCTGATCATTGCAGCGGAACTTTTTGGTGAAAGGTGCCGGCAATGGAGAAATACAAAATTGGGTTGCAGATCCATAGGGATAAGCCGGATCATAGGCTGTGTTCAATGGAAATAGTGCTGGTTGGAGGTCGACATTATCAACAAGGTGCAGGGAATCGGTATCAAGGAAAGTCGCCCTTGCCCACAGATACTTCAGCTTTTTCTCTGGATCAACATAGTTATCCTCGCTGATACTAAATGGAACTAGATTGTATTGATCGATAATTGTTTTCTGATACTCCCGGGGAGCCGACGTGGCTTGCAACAGTTCGCTTAAATTACCGCTGACATTACTCTGACGTAATGGGAAATGATCGGGATTTTTTGTCTCTGCTTTCGCGTAGCCTAAAACTTGTGTCGAGGAACCAAGCCCGATTATGTAACCTGCTGCAAAAAATAACACACCCGAAGCCGAAACCACCAGCGCCTCATAAAGCTTTTTATTTCTTGATTGTTCTGAATACGCGTACGTACGCAATCCGATGCCTTGCTCAACCGCAAAAACTATACCATCGTAAGTGATGAGA
>NZ_JAHHPQ010000417.1:0-2310 GCF_024606245.1 Endozoicomonas sp. SESOKO2 | reverse complement strand
TGATTATGGTGACCGGTTCAGAGAGAGTCTGGTTGATTATTTAAGCGAGAATGAGAACGGCCGACGTTTCAATCAATACCTTCAAAACCTGCCAGGGAGGCTGGCTCGTCCTGAAAAGTTGAGTGACCTGGATTCCGGTCTGCCTGAGATGGGTGTTCCAAAAGAGCTCAAACTAATCCTGGTTCTGGATACTCCTGAAAATCTTTCCAAGTTGGAGTCCGGGTTAGATAAAAGGCGAGTAAAAGTCTTCGACCCCAGGGCTGCGCAAGGCAACAAGCCGGGCGTATCCGGTTCAATCACCCAGTTGCGGGTAGACCCAACGATGGGTAAAGCATTGGGTGAATGGAACTACGGATACAACTTCTTCAGAGTCCCTGTGGAAATAATGGCCGCGACTGCCCCTGTCGCCGGGAAAGGTATGGGCAGCAGAGGTCTGGCAGAAGTGGCCAAGGAGGTACTCAGTAGTCGTCGTGCAAACCTGAGCGCCATTGATATTACAAACGAAATACTCCGGGATACTTACATTGGTTTTGAAGAAAGTGATCTTGAATCTTTAACGCAAATGTTTGGCGAACTAAAAGCCGATGCCGAGGTTGTCCCTGTTGCCATGGATGACCAACCCAACCGGCTTGGCTTTGAGCGAGAGTATCTCAATATATACGTCCTTAATGAACAAGAACTCCTCCCGAAAGGTGATGAACGAAGACTCCTCGCCTTTTCGGAAGGCCGTCGTCGGGGCTGGAATCTTCTCAGTATATCAACGGATTCTCATCGTGGTAGAACGATCATTGAGCTCATCGCCGGGCCTCTGACCCTTGATGAATATAATGAGAAAACCTACTACCGGGTAATGTCAAAGCTGAAAAAAAGCTTCAAGACTGTTCCCCAGTACAGAGTGGAGTCGCTGCAGGATTTTGTTGACCGGTTTAATAAAAGTCTGGAGTCATTAGGTGATAAGGCCGCAGATTACAAACTTCGCCTTAATCCTTATTTTACCGGTAATACGCCACTTAAAAACATAACGTTCACTCGTGACGAGCAAATGGAACCGTGGAATGTCAGAACCCAGGCAACATTCAACGGTAATTATCGAGCCATTGGTGACCCGTTTGCCATGGTTGAAGATCTTATTTATCGAAAAAGCACAAAATCAGTGTTCCCCGATTTCCTGAATGCCCGGGTCCTGGCTCATCAATTCGCAAAGCGCATTGATACGGGTCCGGTCAGCCAGAATATAAGGTCTTTCCTTACCCATTTTTTCTTCGAACGATATTTCATCTATCGAGCGTCTGATCCTGATCAAGAAAAAAAGACGAGAGTGAATTTTCTGTTCAGGTTTGCGGAAATCGAGGCCATTACCTCCATTCTGAGTGACCGGGAAGTCGACACACTGGATCGTTATTTTTCCCGGGATTCTATTGAAAGCCTGACGGATGAGATGCATAAAGAAATATTGTCGCGATTTCCCGAGGACAGAACCTTTCCGGAAACTAAAAGACTACAGCTAATGGAGCGGGTCGAAAGCGTTGTGGAAGCCATTGCGGTAAGGAAGAAATATGGTGCTTTTCAGGCTCCGGTTCGCTCTCCGATTATTTCAACAGACCTAAATGTCATTCCTATCGCGCAAGGCAAAAGTGAGCTGCTTAATATGGGAATGCTTAACTCTGGCTCCAGGCTACCGATTGTGGCAACGGCTGATGGTCAACATCATGTCAAAATGGAAATCAGGCATACTGACTCGGAGATAATGTCACTGGTCGGGACATCACCCAAGTCTTCAGGACTGGCTGGCTGGCTGGCACTGATGCTGAACCCCGATGCCCTGGGTACTAATCCTGAGGCAACCCGGCACTTTATTTCAGGCCTGGAACGCAAAGCGGCGAGTTACGCCAAGATTAACCAGAGCGATTTTTTTTATGAAAGTCTGCAGGACAAGCTGGTCGGCCTGACGGATGACCGCATCCGGCAAGTGGAAGACATTTTCATTGATCTGAGCCGGAAAGAAGACTCTGCCTTTATTGGTGATGCCAGCAGGCAATATTTGCTGGGTGAGCTGATCAGGCGCGGGGCCCGTGAGCTGTACACCGATCTGCTCTATGGTCAGTCAGACAGTCAGCCAGATTCCGGTAAAAGGGTTATCAGGCTGGCGCAACTCCATGCTCTTTCTAAAACGCCTCCGGTTGAGTTTGAGACTGCTGGTGGGAAGACGACCATCAAGCTGGAATTTGATGCAGAAAGGTCAATGAGGGATTTTTACCGGAAAGATCAGGACGGTCTGAAAACCCTGGTGGTTGGCGTAAGGAACGATCT
>NZ_JAHHPQ010000416.1:0-1536 GCF_024606245.1 Endozoicomonas sp. SESOKO2 | reverse complement strand
CATCGTATCAGGGTTCGAGCAGCCACCTTCAGTGGCGATGGTCGCCATGTGGTGACCAGGGCTAAAGCTACTGATCTCTTTAAAGATACAGCGAAAATCTCTGGTCATAACATCAGTCAATCATGGCATGTAAAAGCTGAGATTGTTCACACTGGTTCTATCAACTCAGCCACCTTTAGCCCCGATAGCAATCATTTGGTCACCGCCAGTGATGATCACACGGCGAAAATCTGTGGTCTCAGGGCCGATGGGTCATGGGAAGTAAAAGTCACTATTACTCATGATTATGCGGTCAACTCAGCCACCTTCAGTCCCGATAGCACTCTTGTGGTGACCGCCAGTTCTGATCACACGGCGAAAGTTTACGGTCAGGAAAAAAATGGATCGTGGGTACCAAAAGCCAGCATTTTCCATGCAAATTTGGGCTTCTCAGCCACCTTCAGCGCTGATGGGCGCTATGTGATAACCGCCGGTGCTGATGGCAAGGCGAGAATCCATGCTCAGGAGGACGATGGATCATGGCTGGAGAAAGGCTCCATTCCCCATGATAGAATTGTCAGATTAGCCACCTTTAGTTCCGATGGCACCCATGTGGTGATCGCCAATGACGCTTACAAGGTGGAAATCTTTGGCCAGAAACCCGATGGATCCTGGGAGCCAGAGGCTAACATTCCTCATTCTCATTGGATCTCTTCAGCCACTTTCAGCCCCGATGGGAGTCATGTGGTGACTGCCAGTGGCGATAATACGGTGAAAATTTACGGTCAGAAGGCCGGTGGATCATGGGAACCAAAAGCCATCATTCGCCATGGGGGTTCTGTGAGATCAGCCACTTTCAGCGCCGATGGCCGCCATCTGGTGACCGCCAGTCATGATAAAACGGTGAAAATCTATGGTCTTAAGGGCGGAGTCTGGAAAGAAAAGGCCCGCATTGCCCATGACGGCGAGGTCAATTCAGCTGTTTTCAGTGCTGATGGTCGTCATGTGGTAACCGCCAGTAAGGATAAAACAGCGAAAATCATCGGGCAGAAGATCAATGGATCATGGGTAGTGAAAGCTTCTATTTCCCATGAGGGGGCAGTCAACTCAGCCACCTTCAGTGCCGATTGTTGCCATGTGGTCACCGCCGGTGAGGATGGTATGGCAAAAATCTACGAAATCAGGGCGATTTGGACGGATGTGAAACGATCCAGTTTGTCAGAGATTGACGAAATCTGGAGGAACCTGCCGTTAGTAGGGAGTTGGTCGCTAAACGACGACATCCTGCCTTGCTGAAAGACAAAAGCAGTGTTTGTCGTACTTACCCATGTTATGAACTTTTATTCCAAAGCCTTGTCTAACCTGGCGCACCCATTTTGATCGTCGTTTCAAAATGAGGAGAAATACTCACGTCACAGGAACCAGAAATGACACCAGGCATTAAGCAGATAAATGACAATTTCGAGATTGTTGATTCACCCCCGGCGTCGCCTATGTGTTCTCGATCAGATTCACCAACCGGTATCGGTATGGGTAGGGAGATCACTGCATCTTACC
>NZ_JAHHPQ010000415.1:0-2248 GCF_024606245.1 Endozoicomonas sp. SESOKO2 | reverse complement strand
CCCGCTGATCATCGCTGCACAAAATGGCCATACCGACTGCGTGAAAGCCCTGATCAAAGCCGGGGCGGATCTCAACGCTGCCTTGTCGGATGGCACCACACCGCTTTTCACTGCTGCAGCGAAAGGCCATATCGACTGCGTGAAAGCCTTGGTCGAAGCCAGGGCGGATCTCAACGCCCGGACTGAGCGTGGCGCCACCTCGCTGTTCATGGCTGCACAGAATGGCAATACAGACTGCGTGAAAGCCCTGATCGAAGCTAAGGCGGATCTCAACGCCGCCTTTCCGGATGGCACCACCGCGCTGTATATCGCAGCCGAGAAGGGCAATATCGACTGCGTGAAAGCCCTGATCGAAGCCAGGGCCAATCTCAACCCCCGGACAGAGGATGGTGCCACCCCGCTGTTCTCCGCTGCTGCAAAAGGCAATACCGACTGTGTGAAAGCCCTGATCGAAGCCAGGGCGGATCTCAACCCCCCAACTGAGAATGGCGCCACCCCACTGATCATCGCTGCTGCGAGAGGCCATACCGGCTGTGTGAAAGCCCTGCTCGAAGCCAAGGCGGCTCTCAACGCCCAGACCAAGAATGGTGCCACCTCGCTGTTCATGGCAGCACAAGAAAATCAGACCGACTGCGTGAAAATCCTGATCAAAGCAGAGGCGGATCTCAACGCTGCCTTGTCGGATGGTACCACCCCGCTGTTCATTGCTGCCCAGATGGGCAATACCGACTGCGTAAAACTTCTGATCAAGGCCGAAGCGGATCTCAACGCCGCCAGAACCATAGACGGCTCCACCCCACTGACCATCGCTACCGAGATGAATAATATTGACTGCGTAAAAGCCCTGATCGAAGCCAGGGCGAACCTCAACGCCCAGACTCATTACAGCCGCAACGCTCTGTTCATCGCTGCTGCAAGAGGCTATACCGACTGCGTGAAAGCCCTGATCGAAGCCAAGGCGGATCTCAACGCCCCAACTGAGGATGGCGCCACCCCGCTGTTCATCGCAGCACAAGTCAATAACACCGACTGCGTGAAAATCCTGATCGAAGCCAAAGCGGATATCAACGCTCCGACTAAGGAGGGTGTCACCCCGCTGTTTATCGCTGCCCTGCAAAACAACATTGACTGCCTGAAAATTCTGATTAACGCCGGAGCGAATCTCAACGCCCGAAGTAAGGATGACGCCACCCCGCTGTTCAAAGCTGCTGAGAAAGGAAATACTGACAGCGTAAAAATCCTGATCAACGCTGGGGCGGATCTCAATGCCGTCAGAATTGAAGACGGCGCCACTGCGCTGTCCATCGCAGCCAGAATGGGCAAGACCGACATTGTGGAAGCATTGCCCAAGGCCGGGGCAATTTAGGGAACAGAGGCAAGGCAGGGAACAAAAGAAAGACGTTATCTCATCCAGAAAACAGAACTTTCAGGTGTTTCCATCTTCTGAGTGTTTGAAATGGGTGATGACTTAGCCACTGCAAACTTTATAGCCACAGAACTGAACTATCGTATTTTTTTTGTGTCAAATAATCTGAACAAATTAATCCAATAACACGGAGGTTTTACTTATGGATGCTATTACTCAACCCCCTTCACCCCCTTCACCCACGGGCACTGACGTAACGTCGAAGGACAATGCCTGTGCTATTTGTTTGAGTGATTTCCACGGCCACGATGTGGCGTCTGTGGCCGTCAAACCCGAATATCGAACCCAATGTGGTCACCACTTCCATCTGGATTGTCTTTCGAAGCATTTTGTTACCCAGTCCATCGGCTCACGCCAGTGCAAAGTGTGCAAGCAAAACCCGATGCCCGTGGTGAATGAGAACACCGATAAACCTCACGATGATAATTTTTTCCCCGATGAGGCGTTTTTTGATGCATGTTGGCATGAGGATTTGGATCAGCTGGATAAGTCACTGGCAGAAGGAGTCAATGTCAATGCCGTTATGCACGGTGATCTCACTGCTTTGATGGTGGCATCCACTATGCAGTACGAGGAGACCGTTGAACGCCTGATCAGTGCTGGGGCGGACGTCAACGTCGACCGCGCTGAGGATGGCTACACCCCGCTGATATTCGCTGCCGATAAACCTGATCCCGTCATTCTGAAACTCCTGATCAACGCAGGGGCGAAGGTCAACGCCGCCAATTCCCTTGGCGCCACAGCACTGCACTTCGCTGCCAGGTCCAATAACATCGACAACATGAAGGCTCTGATAGAAGGCGGGGCGGACGTCAATGCCCG
>NZ_JAHHPQ010000414.1:0-1045 GCF_024606245.1 Endozoicomonas sp. SESOKO2 | reverse complement strand
GTACGCGCACATTTCATGCCAAGGGACCAGCCTCAACTTATATCTGAAAGCTCGCCCCCAACAGCCATTCCTTCCAGTGGGCCTCTTATGCAGCAATATAAGAGACCTCTGTTGCCTGTTTATTGGCATCAGTCTGCTAAGGTACCAGATCAGGTGGCACTATCAAATAGCATCTGTTTAATATGACCAATAGCTTTGGTTGGATTCAGACCTTTTGGACATACAGCAACACAGTTCATGATGCCTCGACAGCGGAACACGCTAAATGGATCATCCAGATCTGCAAGGCGCTCTTCAGTCGCAGTATCACGGCTGTCAGCCAGAAAGCGATACGCCTGCAGCAGACCGGACGGGCCGACAAACTTGTCAGGGTTCCACCAGAAAGATGGGCAGGCGGTAGAACAGCATGCACAGAGAATACACTCGTACAGGCCATCCAGTTTCTCACGGTCTTCAGGACTCTGCAGACGTTCGATAGCCGGTGCTGGCTCTTCATTGATCAGAAACGGTTTGATCTTTTCGTACTGTTTGTAGAAAAGACTCATATCCACGATCAGGTCACGGATGACTGGCAGACCCGGCAGCGGGCGTAGTATCAACTTTTTCTTGCTGCCCATGGCTTCCGACAGGGAGGTTACGCAAGCCAGACCATTGGTACCATTGATACTCATACCATCCGAGCCACAAACACCTTCGCGACAGGAACGGCGATACACCAGTGTTTCGTCCTTCTCCTTGATCAGGTTCAATACATCAAGCACCATCAGGTCTTTGCCCTCAGGAATATCTACCTCAATGTCTTTCATATAAGGTTTGGAGTCAGCCTCCGGGTTGTAGCGATAGACGCTAACACTTAACGAACTACCCAACATATTCCTGCCTCCTCCTCAATAGGTTCTGGCTTTCGGTGGGAAAGCGTCCATGGTCTTTGGTGCAAAGTTAACCTGACGTTTGCCGACCCGTTTTTCAGTCGGAAAGTATAGGGAATGCGCCAACCAGGTTTC
Source organism: Endozoicomonas sp. SESOKO2 (assembly GCF_024606245.1). Lineage (NCBI taxonomy): Bacteria > Pseudomonadati > Pseudomonadota > Gammaproteobacteria > Oceanospirillales > Endozoicomonadaceae > Endozoicomonas > Endozoicomonas sp. SESOKO2. The sequence continues at coordinate 41 of NZ_JAHHPQ010000414.1, read as the reverse complement.
ATCATCACGCTCGGTAAAATCGTTACGAGCGTGTGCACCAC
>NZ_JAHHPQ010000006.1:0-14068 GCF_024606245.1 Endozoicomonas sp. SESOKO2 | reverse complement strand
GTCAAATAGCTCGCTATTCTCCTCAGAAGCAGAAATTTTTATCCTCAATTTCTTGTAATCCTCGCTACGGACGCTTAAGTCCGACAGGCTGCTAGGCTTAAAAGTACTCAGTTACAGATATTGCCCGAACAGTTTTTTCAACCCTTCACCCGGGTCTTCCTGAAGCATAAAGGCTTCGCCGACCAGGAAGCTGTTAACGCCTTTCGAGAACATACTGTCAACGTCTTCTGCGGTGTGGATGCCGCTTTCTGTAATCACTTTTCGGCCCTTCGGAATTTTACCGAGCAGAGAGAACGTGTTGTCCAGTGAGACTTCAAAGGTATGCAGGTTTCGGTTGTTGATGCCCAGTAATGTGCCTTCCAGAGGCAGAGCGCGCTCCAGTTCATTGGCATCATGAACCTCAACCAGAACATCCATTCCCAGATCCAGGGCAGTACTGCTGAACTCCTGAAGTTCCCCGTCTGTGAGACAGGCAGCGATCAGCAGGATGCAGTCTGCGCCAATCATGCGGGATTCATAAATCTGCCAAGGGTCGATCATGAAGTCTTTGCGTAAAACGGGCAGGGCGCAGGCTGAGCGGGCTTCCTTCAGGTAGCTTTCGTCACCCTGGAAAAAGTCCTTGTCAGTGAGTATTGAGAGGCAGCTGGCACCCGCTTTTTCATAGCTTTGGGCAATGTTGGCCGGGTCAAACTTTTCGCGGATCACCCCCTTGCTGGGAGACGCTTTTTTGATTTCGGCAATAATGGCTGCCTGCTGAATTTCTGTCCGGGCTTCCAGGCTTTTGGCAAAGCCGCGGGTTCCCTCACTGTGACGAGCCCTGGTAATGACTTCTTGCATGGGCAGTGTCGCCTGACGCTCTGCGACCTCTCCACGCTTTCTCTCAACAATTGTGTTGAGGATGGTTGGCATAGACATTCGTTACCCCTCTGCAATCACTTGTGTGAAGCTGGCCAGCTCACGCATTTTTTCCAGGCCCAGTCCACTGGCAATAGCGTCCTGCGCCATGGCTATCCCCTCCTGCAGGCTGGCGGCGACGCCGGAAACATAAATGGCTGCACCGGCGTTCAGTGCGATCATATCGGCCGCCTTGCAGGCATATTCGCCTTCCTGCTTGCCCAGGGTATCCCTGATCAACGCCAGGGAGTCCTCGGAGCCTACTACGCTCAAACCGACCAGGCTCTGGGACTCAATGCCAAAGTCTTCCGGCTTGATCGTGTATTCACGAATTTCGCCGTCTTTCAGCTCAGCAACAAAAGTTTCACTGGCGATACTGATTTCGTCCAGACCGTCCATGGAATGTACGACCATGATGTGGTAGTTGCCCAGCTTACGCAGCACCTCAGCCACAGGGCGGCAGAGTTCACGGGTGAACACGCCTATGACGAGGTTTTTTACACCGGCCGGGTTGGACATGGGGCCCAGGATGTTGAAGAAGGTCCTGATGCCAAGTTCTTTACGCACACCGACAACGTTTTTCATGGCTGAGTGGTGGGCAGGAGCAAACATGAAACCCACGCCTACTTCCTCCGTACAGCGTGCTACCTGTTCAGGCGTGATGCCGAGCTGAATGCCTGCCTTTTCCAGCAGGTCAGCACTGCCGCTGGAGCTGGATACCCCTCGGTTGCCGTGTTTGGCAACGCGGGCACCGGCAGCAGCTGCGACAAATGAAGAAGCCGTGGAGACATTGAACAGGTGGGCACCATCACCGCCGGTGCCGACAATATCCACCAGGTGCTCAGCGTTAACTTCAACAGCGGTAACCATTTCTCTCAGTACCTGGGTAGCCCCGGTAATTTCTTCAATGCTCTCGCTTTTCATACGCATGGCGGTCAGAAATGAACCGATCTGGGCACTGGTACACTGACCTGTCATGATGTCCCGCATGATGCTCGACATCTCGTCACGGCTCAGGTCATGGTGGCTGACAGCACGGGCAATACCCTCTTTAATGTTCATGTCGTCTGACTCCAATCGTTGTTCTGAATCGTTCTTATTAATTGTTGTTTTGTAAGGTCTGGATTTTGTCACCATTGGCTTTATTGCTTGAGGAAATTATCCAGCATGTCATGGCCACAGTCCGTCATGATGGATTCCGGATGGAACTGGACGCCTTCCAGGGGCAGAGTTTTGTGGCGAATCCCCATGATCTCATCCATGCTGCCGTCTTCATGCTGAGTCCAGGCGGTAATTTCAAAACAGTCTGGCAAGCTATCTTTTTCAACAATTAGAGAGTGGTAGCGGGTCGTTGTGACCGGATTAGGTAGGCCTGCGAAAACCCCCAGGCCCTTGTGATAGACGGGTGAAACTTTTCCGTGCATGACTTGCCGGGCCCGGACTACTTTGCCACCATAGACCTGACCCATGCTCTGGTGTCCCAGACAGACACCAAGAATGGGTTTCTTGCCACTGAAGTGTGCAATGACTTTCATGGATATACCTGCCTCATTGGGTGTGCAGGGACCCGGAGAAATGATGATGCGTTCCGGGTCAAGGGCTTCTATCTGTTCCAGGGTTATGTGGTCGTTACGATATACTGCCACTTCCTGACCCAGTTCGCCAAAGTACTGAACCAGATTCCAGGTGAACGAATCATAGTTGTCGATCATTAGAAGCATCTTAGTTTAGCTCCCCCGCTTGCTTCTGGATGTTGGAGACGGCAGACAGACCTGTCTGGGCCATGGCAACGGCTTTGAAAAGGGCCCGTCCCTTATTCATGGTTTCTTTCCATTCCATCTCGGGAATCGAGTCGGCAACAATACCTGCACCGGCTTGTACGTGGAGTTTGCGATCTTTGATCACTGCAGTCCGAATCGCAATAGCTGTATCCATGTTGCCGTTCCATGCCAGATAACCCACCGCTCCGCCATATACCCCGCGCTTGACAGGTTCCAGTTGATCAATAATTTCCATGGCTCGTACTTTGGGCGCGCCACTGAGTGTGCCTGCTGGCAGTGTCGCTTTGAGCACGTCCATGGCATCCATACCGTCTTTTAACTGACAGGTGACATTCGACACTATATGCATAACATGAGAGTATCGCTCGATGATCATCTTGTCGGTCAGGTTGACACTGCCTGTTTTTGCTACACGGCCAACGTCGTTTCTGCCCAGGTCGATAAGCATCAGATGCTCTGCCAGTTCTTTGGGGTCATTGAGCAGTTCTTTTTCCAGCGCTTTATCGCGCTCTTCTGTAGCGCCACGTTTGCGAGTACCGGCAATAGGTCTGACGGTGACTTCACCGTCTTCAAGTCGGGCAAGAATTTCAGGTGATGAACCGACAACATGAAAATCACCCAGATCCATGTAATACATGTAAGGGGATGGGTTGGTGCTACGCAGAGCCCGGTAAAGGTTGAGCGGCGAGCTGTCAAAAGGAATGGTCATGCGCTGGGATGGAACCACTTGCATAGCGTCCCCAGCCAGAATGTATTCTCTGATGGTTGCTACCGCCGCTTTAAAGGCTTCCTCACCAAAACCGGATTTGAAATCGTTTTCCCCGGCGGGGTTAAGTGATGCCTGTACCGGTGGCTGCACGTTGGTTGTTTGCAGTCTGCGTACGAGGTCATCCAGACGAAACTCTGCTTTTTCCAGTGCAGAAGGTTCTTCCGGGTCAGCATGAGTGACCAGAATCAGCTTGCCGCTGAGGTTATCAAATACCACCAATTCGTCAGAAACCATTAACATGATGTCTGGGTTGTTTAGCTCATCTTTTGGTGCGGTTTGTTTCAGTCGTTCTTCAATATAGCGGACCGTGTCGTAAGCAAAGTAGCCAACCAGTCCACCGGTAAATCGGGGTAGATCAGGCAGCTCGGCGACTTTGTAACGTTGTTGAAACTGTTTGATAAACGTCAGTGGATCTTCAGGGTTATATTCCTCAATGATCTGGCCATCGGTTTCCAGTGTTACCTTGCAGTCAGGGCTGTAACCTGACACCCGGAGTACGGTTCTGCATGGTAGTCCAATCATGGAGTAGCGTCCCCACTTTTCTCCGCCTTCCACGGACTCAAGCAGGTAAGAGTAGCGACCATTGGCCAGCTTCAGGTAAGTGGTCAACGGTGTGTCCAGGTCCGCCAGGATTTCCCGGATTACAGGAATACGGTTATATCCTTCGCGGGCCAGACGAGAAAACGCTTCAGGGGTCATACTGGCCTCTTTATTATCTGGCTGTTATAAGTAGTGCAAAAAAACGCAGGGTTTTGGCTGAGTTGGGGTTTTTTTATCAGGCGCAGGGCCAGCCAAACCATCGCCAGAAGGAGAACTTTGAGGCAGGGGCAGAGGACCTTACCGACAGGGCAGTGGCTCTGGTGTTGATGTATGTCTCTGAATGACGTGATATCACTGCTGGCTCCGCAATTGTTCTGGGCGCAGTCGTATGAATGAGAGTCGAAGGTTATATGACTGCAAGGGTTAATGCAAACGCTGAGACTCTGAAATTCTGTCGCCTATTGCTTGTTTCCTGAGCCACAACAGTTTGGTTGTCTGTCGGTGCTCAGGGTGAGCTCTCAGAGTAGGTCCGTCAAACTATCGACAACACGGTCAGGGTGTGCTGACTCAATAGGTTCACCATGGTTATAGCCATAAGTCAGACCCACTACTTTTACATTGGCAGCTCTGGCTGCCTTAACATCATTGCTGGAGTCTCCAATCATGAGACTGTTCTGTGTATTGCAGCCAAAGTGTTTCATGGTGTGCTGAAGGGGCATGGGGTGGGGCTTTTTCTCTTCCAGGCTATCACCACCGACGCTGAGTTCAAAGAAGTGGTCAATGCCCATATGCTGCAACAGTGAATCGGTGAATATTTCAGATTTATTGGTCACCACAGCCTGCTTGATGCCCGCCTTGTGCACCTGACTGAGGAAGGTGAATACGCCAGGGTAAAGAGCGCTGTGTTGACCTACTTCGACAGTGTAGTGGTGTTTGAACCTTTCCAGGGCTTTGGCAAAGACGCTCTCTTCCACGACACCGGGTTGATCTCCCATTATGTCATCGGCCAGAGCCCTTTTGACCAGGGATGAAATACCGTCACCTACCCAGAGTCTGGCCTTTTCATCACCGGCTTCAGGCAGGTTCAGATCTCTCAGCATTTTGTCCAGGGCTATAGTCAGGTCCGGAGCACTGTCAACCAATGTGCCATCCAGGTCGTACATGATTAACTGAACGGGGCTATCCAGCAATTCAAACAACTTCATTATTTTCAGATATCCAGAGGGGGAATTAAAAGACAGTGAGATTATAGGAAGATTCCGGTCGAGATTGACAGACTAACATCAATTCGACCAGCAATAGCATCATGCTAGCTTCTGCAATGCATGAGACTTTGGAGTAGGGTCGCAACTGACTCTACTCCGGAATAGTTGACTCAGAGGGGCTCTGCTTTGGAAAGCTCTGCACGCATTTGACCGATAATGTCCTTGTAATTATCAGCATTGAAAATGGCTGAACCCGCAACGAAAGCATCTGCACCGGCTTCAGCGATCTGGCGGATGTTTTGTACACCAACGCCGCCGTCTACTTCCAGACGAATATCTAGCCCACTGTCGTCAATAATTCTGCGAACATGGCGCAGTTTGCGCAACGTGGAAGGAATGAATTTTTGGCCACCAAAGCCCGGGTTTACGGACATCAGCAGAATCATATCCAGTTTGTCGATCACGTATTCAATGACATCGGGAGAGGTCGCTGGGTTCAATACCAGGCCGGCCTTGCAACCGCCTTCACGAATCATCTGCAGGCTGCGATCAATGTGATCTGAAGCTTCAGGGTGGAAGGTGATCATGCTGGCACCGGCTTCAATAAAATCACCGATAATGCGGTCTACCGGGCTAACCATCAGGTGGACATCAATGGGTGCGGTGACACCATGTTTTCTCAGGGCTTTGCAAACCATGGGCCCAATGGTCAGGTTGGGAACGTAATGGTTATCCATGACATCAAAGTGTACCCAGTCAGCTCCGGCAGCAATGACGTTGTCCACTTCTTCTCCCAGACGGGCAAAGTCGGCTGAAAGAATGCTCGGGGCGATAATAAAGTCACGCATGTTTTGGTTTCCGGTGAGTTCCGATCAGAAATGAGGGGGATTTTAGACTTTTGCCTGACTGATGTCAGTTCTTTAAAGATTTATGCAACCAACTCATTAAGAGCCTCTACTTATTTCTCATTGGAATCGAGAATCAAGGACAAGTACTTCAAAAAAGTATTTACCTTCAAGTCACAGGACTGACTAACTTAAATCCTGTTTCCAAAATGAGTGTTTGGCTTTGAGGTATTTTGGTCTCCTGCTTATTGATAGAGGCTGGCTGAGAAGCGGGTTCCTACCGATTTGCAGAGTGTTTGTCTGTATACCCGGTTTTTTTAAAGGTGCTCATGCGTTTCACTAAGGTTATAAAAAACTTTTTCCTTTCCCCGATGGTGTTGTCATGCCTGATTGTGGGGCAAGTGGCCAATGGTCAAATAGACGATAGTCTTACTGACAGCCAAAAGTCGTCACCTGTCGCTGCTGCGCTTGACTCTGGAACTGGTTGTCCTCGCGGCCAGATCTGTACCGGCAACGTTGTGCTGGTTGGCATGCAGACTGATATGAGTTCGTGGAATAGATACGTGATCAAAACCAGTGTTGTGGTTGCAAATGACGCATCTGATCTGAGCAAAGGTTACCGCCGCGTGCATACGGGAGGGGCAGACTTTCAGGGCTTTTACTATCGGGTAAAGCCCGGTAAAACTTATTATTTCAAGGCTACCTACCTCACAATGGATAAAAGTGAAGGTCGCAGGGTGCGATTCACCGAGTCTTTTTATTACAAATCCAGAGGTGATGCACTCAATCCGGGTGGCTCCGGTGATGAAGGGCCGATATTACCCGCAGAGGCCAAAGCGATGGGGCTTCCATCCATACCAAAATGCCGGAGTGTCCTATCTCCGGCACAATTCTGTACCAATCTGGTGGTGCACATCTTCTGGGATAACGATCTTGGTCACGGCAAACGTGTACTTGATATTGACCTTTACGTTGATAATCAACACGTCAAACACGGCCATGGGTCTCATTACAGAGGTGGAGGGCAATTCAAGGACTTCTTCTATGTACTTCCGCATTCGAAGTACGTCGGAATACCGGTGAGTTTTATGGTTAGGTGGCGTATTTTGGAGCAGGAAGAATCATGCGCTTCTTACTTTGAAAATTCTCAAACATTGGAGAATAGATATACACCGGGATGGGCCTTTGCGTGTAAATCGTACGATTCCTGGGAGAAGTGCCAGTATCGCTGGGAAGATTTACAGTAACTGGCCTTACTAACAAGGTGTCTTGAGGTCTCAGGCTGCTTTACATTAGTCGGGTGTCAGTAAGGCTGACACCCTGAGCAAGAATTATTAAGAATCAGGGGGCAGGGTTAGGTTGCAGGGTGTGGATAGTTTCAATTTCTTCCAGTAAGGAGGCTGATAGCTGTAATTCACTGGATGCGAGATTGCTCTCTAGTTGTTCCAGGTTAGTTGCTCCAATAATGTTACTGGTCAGGAAGGGGCGGGAGGTGACAAATGCCAGTGCCATCTGCGCAGGATTCAGGCCCGAATTTTTTGCCAGCTGGACATAGGCTTCTATAGCCCTGCGAGACTCAGGTGAGTCATAACGCTGGTATTGCGGGTACAGCGTCAGCCGAGCGTTTTCGGGTCGGGCACCGTCTATATACTTACCCGAGAGAGCGCCAAATGCCAGTGGTGAATATGCCAGTAGACCGACCTGCTCGCGGTGGGCTATTTCAGCAAGACCTACCTCAAAAGAGCGGTTTAGAAGGTTGTAAGGGTTTTGAATGCTGACAGCCCTTGGTCGTTGCTTTTCAGCGCTGATACGGAGGTGCTCCATAACGCCCCAGGGGGTTTCATTGGAAAGGCCATAATGTCTTATCTTGCCTGCCTTAACCAGTTCATCCAGGGCTGAAAGTGTTTCTTCAATGGGTGTGCCATCAAATCCATCCTGATGGGCGTAGCCGAGCTTTCCAAAGAAGTTGGTGTTGCGGTCAGGCCAATGCAGCTGATAAAGGTCAATGGCTTCGACGCCCAGTCGTTTCAGACTGCCATCAATAGCCTTGTGGATATGCTCCGGTGTCAACATTCGGCCACCGTCTATGTAAGACAGGCCGGGGCCGCAGACCTTGGTGGCAATAACCAGATCGTTGTGTTTACCACGCTGCTTCAGCCAGTTCCCGATGATAGACTCTGTGTGGGAATAAGTTTCTTCCCTGGCCGGTACCGGATACATTTCAGCAGTGTCAATAAAATTGACACCATATTCCACAGCTCGATCCAGTTGAGCAAAGGCTTCCTGTTGCGTATTTTGCTCGCCCCAGGTCATGGTGCCGAGACAAAGCGTGCTGACACTGATATCGGTACGCCCCAGTTTTCTATATTCCATTGAAATCAAGCTCCAGAGGTTTCAGCTCAATGGCAGGATAACTCCTGATTTAGAGTGTTCACAAGGGCATTTGCAGATTATTTATAGCAATGACTAAGCAGGAATCATCAAATGTTTCAGAAAGGGGTTTCATTCCTGTAAACAGGCGATATAATACCGCTCCCGTTTCCCAATTGAGCGCCCATGTTTGAACAGGTCGTTGCCGGAGCTATTAGCCTTGCTTCGATCCCTGATCAGTTCCCTGAGAAGGGCGGCCAAGTAAGAACAGGTATTGCGTGAGCGATACTACTGAGGCGAATTTAATGAAAACTTTTAGTGCAAAACCAGAAACCGTAAAACGTGACTGGTTCGTGGTCGACGCTGAAGGCAAGACCTTGGGTCGTCTGGCTACCGAAATTGCAACCCGTCTGCGCGGCAAGCATAAGCCAGAATACACTCCTCACGTTGACACAGGCGATTACATCGTTGTTGTTAATGCAGAGAAGGTCCATGTTACTGGTCGTAAAGCGTCTGACAAGATGTATTACCGTCACACTGGCTTCCCTGGTGGTCTGCGCTCTGCCAGCTTCGAAAAGCTGATTGCGCACAAGCCGGAAATGGTCATCGAGAAAGCTGTTAAAGGCATGCTGCCAAAAGGCCCTCTGGGTCGCGATATGTATCGTAAACTGAAAGTTTACGCCGGTACTGAGCATCCGCATGCTGCTCAACAGCCACAGAAACTGGACATTTAATCGGGGGTAGACATGTCAGTGACTCAATACTACGGTACCGGACGTCGTAAGTCTTCTACCGCTCGCGTTTTTCTGAAATCTGGTTCTGGCATCATTTCTGTCAATGGCCGTAGTCTGGACGAATACTTCGGTCGTGAGACTGCTCGTATGGTTGTTCGTCAGCCTCTGGAACTGACCGAACTGCTGGAAAAATTTGACATCAAAATCACCGTTAACGGTGGTGGTGGTTCCGGTCAGGCCGGCGCTATCCGTCACGGTATCACCCGTGCGTTGATCCAGTACGATGAGAGCCTGCGTTCTCCTCTGCGTAAAGCTGGCTACGTGACTCGTGATGCTCGTGAAGTTGAACGTAAAAAAGTGGGTCTGCGCAAAGCGCGTAAGCGTCCACAATTCTCCAAGCGTTGATGTCGCTGGCGTCTGTTATCAGGCGCTGCACAAAGTGCCCGCTTTATGCGGGCATTTTTTTGGGTGGAAAAAATATCGAGATCTATGCGGCTGGTGATGTTTTCTCATCCTGACAGGAAGTAGGTTGTATAAAAAGTAAACTTAATCAGTGTTTGCTTTGTGGCAAGACAGTATGGGTATGAAATGCCGGTATGTGCTGATGAACAATGATGCGAGCTGGAGCGCTTGTGGTGGTTGGTTTTGTTTCTGAGGTACAGGAAAACTTCATGTAAGGCTTTTGTATAGAAACTAAAACCAGTATCATTACGCCTTGCTGCTTAGGTGGGACAAATAATCAGACAAAGCTTTGATAGGGGGGCGAGGGAAAGGTCATTTGAAGGTTTTTCTCTTATAAGAGACGCGACTCTTGTACTCCCTGCTAATATCCCACCCGTGAATTAAAAGAAGTTTTTGGGCATTTGCCTGGATGGGGAGAGTAGGTTAAATGAGTGACAACGGCGTAAATAACAGCCGGCGCCGCTTTCTCGTGGCTGCGACTTCGGTGGTGGGGGCCGCCGGGGCCGTTGGGGTCGCTACACCTTTTATCAAGTCATGGAATCCCAGTGCCAAAGCAAAGGCTGCTGGTGCTCCTGTGAAGGTGAACCTCAGCAAGTTGGAGCCGGGACAGCAGATTGTAGTTGAGTGGCGAGGTAAACCTGTGTTTGTGGTAAGACGAACTCAGGCCATGCTGGATAATATCCGGTCTCTGGATGACAAGTTGAGAGACCCCGGGTCCGAGAAATCAGAACAGCCCGCGTACGCAGCAAATGAGTACCGATCCGTGAAGGATGAATACCTGATTCTGGTTGGTCTTTGCACCCATCTCGGGTGTTCACCCAAATACATGCCTGAAGTCAAGCCGATGGAATTTGACCCTGAATGGAAAGGTGGTTACCACTGTCCATGTCATGGTTCCAAGTTTGATCTGGCCGGTCGTGTATTCAAGGGAGTGCCTGCGCCCACCAATCTGGAAGTGCCTCCTTATACCTTTGAGAGCGACACAGTGATCATTGTCGGCCAAGATGAGGAGAATGCGTAATGGGTAACTTCATGGATTGGCTCAATGCCAGGCTACCTGTCACCCAGGTCTGGGAAGATCATCTCAGTAAGTACTACGCACCAAAGAACTTTAACTTCTGGTATTTCTTCGGCTCTCTGGCGTTGCTGGTTCTGGTTAACCAGTTACTGACCGGTATCTGGCTGACCATGAGTTATGTGCCCAGTGCAGAGCAGGCCTTTGCTTCTGTTGAATATATCATGCGTGATGTGGAATATGGTTGGCTGATTCGCTACATGCACTCTACTGGCGCCTCGTTCTTCTTTATTGTTGTCTACCTTCACATGTTCCGAGGTCTGATCTATGGCTCTTACCGTGCTCCAAGGGAGCTGGTATGGATCTTTGGTATGGCAATTTACCTGGCGCTGATGGCTGAAGCCTTCATGGGTTATCTGCTGCCATGGGGGCAGATGTCTTACTGGGGTGCACAGGTTATCATCTCCCTGTTCGGTGCTATCCCTGTCATTGGTCCAGACCTTCAGCAGTGGATACGTGGGGACTTCCTGATCTCCGGCATCACTCTGAACCGTTTCTTTGCCCTGCACGTTGTGGCTCTGCCTATCGTTATTCTGGGGCTGGTGGTTTTGCACATCATTGCCCTGCACGAAGTGGGTTCCAATAACCCGGACGGCGTTGAAATCAAGAAGCTGAAAGACAAGAACGGCGTGCCTCTGGACGGTATTCCTTTCCACCCTTACTACACCGTGAAAGACCTGGTAGGGGTGGCAGTCTTCCTGTTTGTTTTCTGCAGTGTCATGTTCTTCTTCCCGGAAATGGGTGGTTACTTCCTGGAGTACGCCAACTTTGAACAGGCCGACGCGCTGAAGACTCCGGCGCATATTGCTCCGGTATGGTACTTCGGAGCGTTCTACTCGATCCTGCGTGCAATCACTTTTGATATAGGCCCGATCGACTCCAAGCTCGGTGGTGTCATCATGATGGGGGCAGCGATTGCTATCCTGTTTGTCCTGCCATGGCTGGATCGAAGCCCGGTTAGATCTTGGCGCTACAAGGGTGTTATCAGTAAAGTTGGCATCTTCCTGTTTGCTATTGTCTTTGCGGTGCTGACCTGGTTGGGAACTCAGCCTGCGACAGTGACTTACACGTTGATTGCACAGCTTTGTACCCTGTTTTACTTTGCATTCTTCCTGTTAATGCCGTTTTACACACGATGGGAAAAAACCAAACCCGTACCGGAGAGAGTGACCGGATAATGAAAAAAACAATAATTACCTTGTTATTTTCGCTGGTCCCTGTGCTTGGATTTGCGGCTGGTGGTTCAGATTACCCTCTGGACCCGATTGAGACTGATCATTCTGACAAGGCATCGCTGCAGCGTGGAGCCATGTATTACCAGAACTTCTGTGCAGGTTGCCATGCGACCCAGTTCCAGCGTTACGAGCGAGTAGCTGATGATATTGGCATTCCACACGACCTGATGATGGAAAATCTGGTACCAAAGTCTGCCAAGATCGGTGATTTAATGACGAACGGTATGCGAAAGGATGAAGCCAAGGTATGGTTTGGTGCTGCGCCACCGGATCTGACCATGGTCACCCGTGTGCGTGGTGAAGACTGGGTCTACACCTACCTGCGTACTTTCTACGAAGATCCAAAGCGTCCATGGGGTGTCAATAATAAGGTCTTCCCGGACGTGGGTATGCCTCATGTTCTGATGGAGCTTCAGGGTGTTCAGATTGATAGCTGCCAGGGCTCAAGCCCAATTGAGCGAGACCCTCTGACCGGTGAAAAGATTTGCGGACTGACCGTGGATTCTGAGCGAAAAGGCTCCATGACTCCGGCGCAATACGACCAGGCGATGTATGACTTAACCAACTTTTTGTCATACTCCGCTGAGCCAGTGAAGCAAAAGCGCCAGCAGCTGGGTATCTACGTCCTGCTGTTCCTCGTTCTGCTCTTCATCGTAGCTCTGCTGCTCAAGCGTGAATACTGGAAAGATATTCACTGATTGACAGTCTGTAAGAATAAAAAAGCCCATGTCAGGGTGTCTGGCATGAGCTTTTTGTTATCTGCTGTTTTCCCTTGCTGATGGTTGCGGGGACTAGTCTGCTTGGAGAAAAGGCTTGACCCGGTCAATGATTTCCAGTGCCAGAGAGTCCTGACAAGATGTTCGACAATCAATGGTCACATCAGCATATTTTTTGTACAGCATCACCCGCTCTTCAAACAGATCTTCAATGGTCTGATCTTCAGCGCGAGCGATGCCTCGTGTGTCAAAGTTATGAATGCGCTCACGAATCTGCTCCAGATCCAGATCCAGAAAGACGATGATCGATTCTTCGGCAAGATGTTTCATGGCGGCGTCGCTGTAGACGGCTGAGCCTCCTGTAGCAATGATATGCCGCCTGAGATTAACCTTGAGCAGTTCTGCTTCTTCAATGTTTCTAAGAGACATATAGCCTGATTGATCAACAATATCCTGCAGGGTTTTCTGTTGGCTGATCTGTATCAATACATCGGTATCAAGAAAGCCAAAGGCCAGATCTTTGGCCAGAATGATACCGATGGTGCTTTTTCCTGCACCAGGCATACCGATCAGTGTGATATTGGTTTTCATTGTCAGCGTCACCCATGACTGCTTTCCAGAGTTGAGTGGTCTATTCTCAGGCACGTGAAGGCTTGACTGCAAGTCCTCTCTTATTTGAAGCCGAAGACCATGGAAAAAGTAAATGTGTAACAGCTCCTGCGGCTGGCTCCCTAATCACTCGGCTGCTAATATGTCACCCTTAAAATTTCTTCGATCTTCGATTCATTTATTTTTGAGCAATCCATGAGTAAATCATTAAGAGACCAGTTGATGGGAGCTGGTCTGGCTACCAAGCAACAGGCACTGAAAGCCAAAGCCAGCAATAAGAAAAAGAAGAAACAGGCTGCCAAGAGTGGTGAACTGACCGATCAGGAAAAGCGTCGCATTGAGTTGGAAAAGCAGAAGGCGGATCAGGTAGAGCGTGATCGTGAGCTCAACCGCAAGCTGGAAGAAGGGCGTCAACAAAAGGCGCTGGCGGCACAGGTTCGCCAGCTGATTGAGATGAACAGCATCCCCCGGGATGTAGGTGATGTGGGTTACAACTTTGTTGTGAATGGCAAAGTTAAGAAGATCTATGTCTCTGAAGATATGCAAAACAGACTGAGCAGGGGGCTCTTTGCGATTGGTATTCTGAGTCAGGGAGATGAGGAAGAATACCGGGTGATTCCCGCGACAGTGGCCAGAAAGATAGAAGAGCGTGAGCCTGCTGCGGTGGTTGTTCAATCTGAAAGTCAGAGTGAGCTGACCGAGGAAGAGCAGCAGTGGTATGCGGATTATGAAATCCCGGACGATTTAATGTGGTAAGGCATCAGGGGGCTTCCAAGCCCCCTAGCAGCCTGTCGGACTTAAGCGTCCGTAGCGAGGATTGCAAGAAATTGAGG
>NZ_JAHHPQ010000413.1:0-1239 GCF_024606245.1 Endozoicomonas sp. SESOKO2 | reverse complement strand
GCTTTGATCAGGGTTTCAAGTCTTCAGGGGTGATCTGTATCTTCAGATGCTGTAGACTCCGCCTCTATATACAGCAGCTTCGCGCCTTTATTTCAGGCTCGCAGATTCCCTGCAAGCTGAACAACAGTCCTCGTGAAAGAGATTGAACTCTGAGCGGGGACAAATTTTTTGTAGTGATGCAATCGTGAGCGACTTAAGTCATATCAGGAACTTCTCCATAATTGCCCATATCGACCACGGTAAGTCGACGCTGGCAGATCGCTTTATCCAGACCTGTGGAGGGTTAAGTGATCGTGAAATGCAAGCTCAGGTTCTCGACTCCATGGAGCTTGAGCGTGAGCGTGGTATTACCATTAAGGCTCAGAGTGTCACACTGGATTATACCGCCAAAGACGGTATCACCTATCAGCTAAATTTCATCGATACACCCGGGCACGTTGATTTTTCCTATGAAGTTTCACGTTCTCTATCCGCTTGTGAAGGTGCTCTTTTAGTGGTGGATGCCGCCCAGGGCGTTGAAGCACAGTCTGTGGCGAACTGCTACACCGCAATCGAGCAGGGGCTGGAAGTGATGCCAGTACTCAATAAAATGGATTTGCCTCAGGCAGAACCTGAGCGTGTGGCGCAGGAAATCGAAGAAATTATCGGTATCGATGCCCTGGATGCCGTCCGCTGTTCTGCCAAGAGTGGTCTGGGTATTGACGATGTGCTTGAACGTCTGGTTCAGACCATCCCTGCGCCGCAAGGCGATATCGACGGTGAGTTGCAGGCCCTGATTATTGATTCCTGGTTTGATAATTATCTGGGTATTGTATCACTGGTGCGTGTCAAGAACGGCACCTTGAAGAAAGGCGACAAGGTGCTTGTTAAATCGACCGGTCAGACCCATGGCGTAGATAATGTGGGTATCTTCTCTCCAAAGATGAACGCTATCGGCGAACTGAAAGCGGGTGAGGTGGGCTATGTTATTGCTGGTATCAAGGACATTCATGGTGCACCTGTAGGTGATACCCTGACGCTGGCAAAAACACCGGATGTTCCGGAACTACCAGGTTTTCAGAAGGTCAAACCTCAGGTCTATGCTGGCCTTTTTCCGGTCAGCTCAGACGACTTTGAGTCTTTCCGTGAAGCTTTGGAAAAACTGAGTCTTAATGATGCTTCTCTGTTCTACGAACCTGAGAGCAGTGATGCCCTGGGCTTTGGTTTCCGCTGTGGCTTCCTCGGTATGCTGCATATGGA
>NZ_JAHHPQ010000412.1:0-19443 GCF_024606245.1 Endozoicomonas sp. SESOKO2 | reverse complement strand
GTCATCGCCATTGCGGGCCATATCGAAGTTAATGACCAGATCAATGCCTTTAATATCCAGACCTCTGGCTGCGACATCGGTGGCCACCAGAATAGTGATCTGGCCTGTAGCCAGCATGGCCATCATCTTTTTTCGTTCCCGGTGATCCATTTCACCATGCAGAACCCCGGCTTTCAGATCACTGTAGCGAAGGAAGCCGCAGAGCTGGTCAGCAAAGTTACGGGTATTGGTGAAAACAATGGCTTTCTCGAAACGCTCGTTTTCCAATAACCAGCGAGTCAGTTTTTCCTTATGCTTCTGATCATCGCTGAGCATGATCTGCTGGTGGATATTCTCATGTTTCTCTCTGGCCGTATTTAAAGTCAGGGATTCAGGTTCCCGCAGAACCAGGTCAATCAGTTCACCCATCCCTTTTTGCTGCAGGGTGGCAGAAAACAGCATGGTTTGACGATCCGGGCGACATTCAGAAGCAATTTTCAGCATGTCTGGACTGAAACCAAAGTCCAGCATACGGTCTGCCTCGTCCAGAATCAGGTATTCCAGATCGTTGAAGTCAGTATTGTTGTTCTCCATGTGCTCAAGCAGGCGACCCGGCGTGGCGATCAGAATGTCCGGATTCTTTCTTAATGTATTGACCTGATGACGAAATGGCTCACCACCAGTAATCAGACCAGCTTTGATCTGGGTGAAGCGAGCCAGGGCTTCTGCTTCTTCCAGAACCTGTCTGGCCAGCTCACGGGTAGGCACCAGAATCAGCATTCGGGTACCGGAGCGCGGGGCTGGAGTGTTCTGGAAATGATTCAGGGCAGGCAGCAGGAATGCCATCGTCTTGCCACTACCGGTTTCGGAGCTGACCAGTAGGTCTTTGCCATCCAGTGCTTTTGGGATCACTGTCGCCTGGACGGGGGTGGCCTTGCTGAAATCTCTTTCAGTCAGAGCTTTTTGCAGTCGTTCATGCAGTGCCAGGTCAGAAAAAAGCAAGCGATACTCCTTGATCTCGGTGTCTTCATGGGGGGCCGGTATCAGCCTGATGGAAGTCCCCCACTATTCAGGTCAGTGGGGGAGGTTAATAAACGTGACTGGTTTACATGACACGCATTCCGGGTTGGGCACCTTCATGGGGTTCAAGAATCCAGAGATCTTCACCTCCGGGGCCCGCAGCCAGAACCATCCCCTCACTCACGCCAAACTTCATTTTTCGAGGTGCAAGATTGGCGACCATGACCGTATACTTTCCGGTCAGGGCTTCCGGGGCATAGGCTGACTTTATGCCAGCGAAGATGTTGCGAGGCTCTGCCTCGCCAATATCCAGAGTCAATCGCAGTAGTTTACCAGCGCCTTCTACCAGTTCGGCATTGATGATTTTGGCAATGCGCAGATCCACTTTGGCAAAGTCATCGAAAGTAATCTGCTCTGCTACAGGCTCTTTTTCCAGCCACTCGTTGCAGGCAGATGTTTCGGCAGGTTTTTGCTCAGACATTTTGGCCAGTACCTCTTTGCTGGCTTCAATCATGGCTTCGACTTTATCCGACTCGACACGGGTCATCAGAGGCTTGAACTTGGCTATCTCGTGATCCAGCAGCAGGGACTGGCTGTCGGTCCAGTGCAAAGGCTCGATGTTCAGGAAAGCTTCTGCCTTGATCGCCATGGCAGGCAGAACCGGCTTCAGGTAGATCATTAACAATCGGAACAGGTTGATACCGGCAGAGCAGATGTCGTGCAGTTCCTGATCCCTGCCTTGTTCTTTGGCAACGACCCAGGGCTTCACTTCGTCAATCCAGGCGTTGGCTTTGTCAGCCAGAGCCATGATTTCACGCATGGCTTTGCCGAATTCACGGCTTTCATAAAGCTCAGCGATGTGCTCTCCGGTCTTCTGGAAGTCCGATGCCAGCTCAGGGGCTATGTTGTTGGCAGAGAGTTTTCCGCCAAACCGCTTCTTGATAAAGCCGGCATTTCGGCTGGCAATGTTAACCACTTTACCGACCAGGTCAGAGTTAACCCGCTGTACCAGATCCTCAGTGTTAAGATCAAGATCATCAATACGGCTGGACAGTTTGGCTGCATAGTAATAGCGCAGGTATTCAGGGTCCAGGTGCTCCAGATAGGTCCGTGCGGTAATAAAGGTACCACGGGACTTGGACATTTTTTCGCCGTTCACGGTCAGATAACCATGAACATTAACGGACGTTGGCGTGCGATAACCTGTGCCTTCGAGCATGGCTGGCCAGAACAGACAGTGGAAGTTGACAATGTCTTTGCCAATGAAGTGATGCACTTCGCAGTCACTGTCTTTTTTCCAGTAATCGTCAAAGTTGAGATCGTCTCTTCTCTGGCACAGGTTTTCGAAAGACGCCATATAACCGATGGGAGCGTCCAGCCAGACGTAGAAGTACTTTCCGGGTTGGCCGGGAATTTCAAAGCCGAAGTAAGGTGCGTCGCGTGAAATATCCCAGTCTTGCAGGCCCGCATCCAGCCATTCGGCCAGCTTGTTGGCAATCTCCTCAGAAATGGTGCCGGAACGAGTCCACTCTTTCAGGAAACCATCAAAGTCTGAAAGCTTGAAGAAGAAGTGCTCGCTTTCCTTTTCTATAGGAACCGCACCGGAAATAGCCGACTTAGGATTTTTCAGGTCGGTTGGTGAGTATGTGGCACCACACTTTTCACAGTTATCACCGTACTGGTCATCAGCACCACACTTTGGACATTCACCTTTGATATAACGATCCGCCAGAAACATCTGCTTGTCAGGGTCGAAAGCCTGAGTGATGTTGCGGCTGGCAATATGGCCATTTTCCTTGAGCTTCAGGTAAATGGCTTCAGACAGTTTGCGATTCTCTTCAGAGTGGGTGGAGTGGTAGTTATCAAACTCCACCAGAAAATCGCTAAAGTCATGGATGCGCTCTTTGTTGATCAGGGCGACAGACTCTTCTGGCGTAATGCCCTGCTTTTCAGCGTGCAGACTGATAGCGGTGCCGTGAGCATCGTCGGCGCAGACGTATGTGCATTGGTTGCCGAATAGCTTCTGAAAACGAACCCAGATATCGGTTTGAATGTATTCCACCAGGTGTCCCATATGCAGAGGACCATTCGCATAGGGCAGGGCACTGGTGACAAGTATTTTACGTTGGCTCATTCGAGTACTGTGTTGCTGGAAAGTTGAAAGAGAGTGAAGGTGGGCAGTATACGATAATTCTTATTACTTAGGCTAAGACTTAAGAAAAGGGTCAGCTGTCTTTGAGTATGCACGCCCGATGCAATGTGAGGGAAAGTTGAAGAAAGAGCGGCTTTTGCCCGATTGATGCCTACAATGCACAATCATCATTGATTATAAAGGGCTTCCAAATGCGAATTGCAACCCTGCTTCTTGTCGTAGTACTCTCGAGTAGTTCCATACAAGCTAATGCAGCTGGCATCGATATACGGTTGAAGCTTTCGGTGGCGGCCAGCCAATTTGTAATGGCTATGCCAGCGCTTATTCAATACTTGCAGAAGTCATTAGAATCTTTTCAGCCACATTATTTTAAAATAGTTGCAGAAAATGCGTTGGAAAAATTGGCACAAACGACCAATATTCCTGATGATCCAGTTGAAATGCCTGCGGTAGTCCATAAATTTATGGCCATAGTGGACCAAGAAGTGAGCCAATTACATAATAGTTTTCAGCAATGAAAACAGATTATTATTCCGGCCGGTAGTACAGATCTTTTTCTGCCCGGGTGCCTTGTTGCCGGGTCTGTTAGTAATAAACACTGCTTCAAATCAATAGCCACTGAAACTCGTGTTAAGGCGAAATTCTGGTTCCCCCCGAAAAGTATGATCGCTTAAGGGCTTCGAAGGAAAAGTCGCCAGTGCCTGATAAATCAGGTCTGGGTGGAGACCATCTGAAGAAAGTAAAAATACCGCTATTCAATCCGGCTTTTCTGGCGTTAGAATACTCGGCACCTCGTTGGAAACATGGAAAGATTCCGCGGGGTAAATGAGTTCTGTCCGGTCTGGCTTCAGGCTCCTCGCAGCACAGGGCTGTTTCATTATTACAACCGGTAGACCGTGGCCGGGAAGGCAGGTATTGTTAATTTCATGACTGACGAAGAACGCCAGAAGCAAAAACTGCGAAGAAAGTGGGCTTCCGGAGACAGGTCTCCATTTCAGGATTTTGCCCAGGAACGTGGAGAAGAACATCCGGTATTCGCCCGGCAGACGAGTGGATCGCCAGTCGCCCAGTCGAATACTCTGGCGGAGGGTGCCAAAGTACAACCTTTGCCTGAAGATTTTGCTCCTGATGCAGTCTACATAGAGTTTCTTGAGGTGCACCATGGCATTCCTGCGGACTTTTCCCTTGCCCAACTTCCGGAATTCAAGCTCTATTGGCTGGAAACGGGAGAAGCCCGCAAAGCCTGGCAGAATAAGTTCAAGAACCATGTGATCTATCAGTGGAAGCGGGGTCAAAGTGAAGAAGGGCAAAGAACTCATAAATCAACTGTCGAAAAGCTTACAGACACCAGCTGGGCAGACGGACTCCAGTTCGACTTCGACGAGTCAGACGACCAGTCGTGAAGCCCTGCATAGGGCTCAGCAGACGAAGTATGCCATTAATACCCTGTTTACCATGCTGGAAGCGGCCTTCCCGTTAAAATTTAAAAAAGCCTTTCCAACCGATGCATCATTGGTGGAAGCGAAGAAGGTCTGGATTCAGGGGCTCAGCGAGTTCAAGCCTGCGAGGATTGTCAGGGCCGGGCAAAAAGTTCTTGATACCACTAAATTTTTTCCTGATCTCAGTGAGATACGTGAGCACTGCAAGTTGCATCATGATGAGATGGGCTTGAAAAAGCCTCTGCAAGCCTATTATGAAGCCTGCTATGCGCCGGAGCAGAGCCGTGACGCTCGTTGGTCTCACATTGCCGTTTATCTGGCGGCGCGGGAAACGGGCTGGATGACCCTGCGAAGTGAAGAACAAAGCGTCGCTTTCCCTATCTTTGAGCGGAACTACAACATTCTCTGCAACCGGGTTCTTGATGGTGAGGATCTTGAGGCTTCCATCATGAAAGGCATTGAAGACAGTCGCTCAAAAGAAGCGGTAAGGGTTGCGGATGAGCAGGCTGAACAGACTCTGCGAAAAACAATGGAAGAGCAGGGCATTGATCCTGATTCGGGTCGCTCTGCTTTTGAAAAGTTGAAAGAATCATTATCCAGTCGTCGTTAAATTCGGTTTTTACTGGAAGAATAATAACGAAATCATTAGTCTATCGGCCATTCTAACGGTTGGAGTCTGACGCCCATGAGTGTCTTAGATCGTGCTGCGGTTGAAGCCGCTGTTCAAGGTTATCACGATCCTTTTCTGAAGCAGGACCTGGTTACTGCAGGTTGTATCAAAGAGCTTTCCATCGAGTTGGGTAAAGTCACCCTGACAGTCGAACTGGGCTACCCGGCAGAAGGCTTCAGAGGAGGTATTGAGCAATTACTGGCAGCCAAGATTGAAAACCTCCCCGGTGTTGAAAGTGCCAGGGTCTCTGTGAACTGGAGCGTATCCAGTGCGCCGGTTCAGGGTGAGTTGGAAGCCATGTCCGGTGTTAAAAATATTATTGCAGTAGCTTCCGGAAAAGGCGGTGTGGGTAAGTCCACAACGACCGTTAATCTGGCATTGGCTATGGCGGCAGAAGGTGCCAGGGTGGGCATTCTGGATGCCGATATCTATGGCCCCAGTATCGGGATGATGTTGGGACTGCCCGATGGAACCCGTCCGGAATTTAAAAATGAAAAGTTCTTCATACCCATTGAGGCCCACGGTATTCAGGCCATGTCCATGGCGTTTCTTGTGACAGAAGATACTCCGGTGGTCTGGCGCGGTCCGATGGTCAGCGGTGCTCTCCAGCAATTGCTGACCCAGACACTTTGGAATGACCTTGATTACCTGTTTATCGATATGCCTCCGGGTACCGGCGACATCCAGCTGACACTGGCTCAGAAAGTACCCGTCACTGGCAGTGTTATTGTGACCACACCACAGGATCTGGCTTTGATTGATGCAAAAAAAGGCATCGAAATGTTCAACAAGGTCAATATTCCGGTGCTGGGTGTAGTTGAAAATATGGCCCTGCATACCTGCTCTGAATGTGGTCATACCGAGCATCTGTTTGGTGAAGGGGGTGGGGCCCGTATTGCCGACCAGTTTGGTGTGGATCTGCTGGGTTCACTGCCTCTTTCCATGATGATTCGTGAACAGTCTGATGAGGGAGCACCGACGGTGGTTTCTGAGCCTGACTCACAGATCACCATGATTTATAGGGATATGGCCAAGCGGGTGGCCGCTGAACTGGCGTTAAAGAATGCCAACCAGCCCAAGGCGCCGACTATCTCGTTCAGTGATGATTGAGCAGGCCGGGGGAGTGTTCACTCCCCCGTTTTTCAGAAGCTTTGCAGGTGCTTACTGACTTTTTCCATAAATTGTTTTCGATCTTCCTCTGTCGTTTTGTCAATGTTATACAGCGCCAGCCACTTTATATCTTTGCACCTGGATACGGCTTTCAGTGAAAGCCTGAACATTTTTCTGGGCGGGTTGCCCACCAGGGCCATCCGCCATTGGGATGATCCCTGGGTGGTAATGATCAGAAACTTTTTAATCTGGGTCAGACCGGGTTCCAGGCCGTTGGGTCCGTAGGTTGCCACAACGCCCGGCAGCCAGACCCGGTCAAGCCAGCCTTTCAAAATCGCTGGAGGTCCCATCCACCAAGTGGGATAGACAAAGACCACCGCTTGTGCCCACTTCAGTTTGGCAGCCTGATTTTCGACCCCTTTGGTGTTGTCCCTGGTCATATAGTTGACTCTTTCTTCACAGGACATCCGTGCTTCAAAGTCAATCTCATAAAGATCCAGAGGGTGTACATTGTGTCCGGCCAGAGCTAACTGCTCACAAGCCAGCCTGAACAGTGCAGCGTTATAGCTCTGTGGGTTCGGGTGGGCATAAACTACTAAAACGTTCATTCTGACCTTATTTACTGGCAACAATCACCGCCATTTTAGTGGCTTTTATTAACAAAAGCAGTTGCAGTAAAGAAAGCGGGGAGAGGGCTACCGCCAATGATCGTCGGGCACGTATAATATCATCTGATAACATTTCTGAGGGTTGTGGTTCAGACACTTCCTTCCAGCTGCCGGAAAAATAGACCATGAGACTTTGTGATCGGGATATAGAAGCTTACCTGGACAGTGGAAAAATCATGATTGAGCCTTGTCCGGGCTCAGACAAGATCAGTGGGGTCAGTGTTGACCTGACTCTGGGCAACAGTTTCAGGGTTTTCAACGATCATGCAGCCCCCTTTGTGGACATCAGTGGCCCCAGAGAAGAGATTAATCGGGTGCTGGACTCCATCATGAGCAAGGAGATCACCCTGAATGATGGTGAAGCTTTCTTCCTCCACCCGGGAGAGCTGGCTCTGGCGGTCACCCGTGAATCCATTACCCTGCCCGGTGATATTGTTGGCTGGCTGGACGGTCGATCTTCTCTGGCGAGGCTGGGTCTGATGGTGCATGTCACCGCTCACCGCATTGACCCGGGCTGGAGTGGCCAGATTGTACTGGAGTTTTTTAATGGTGGAAAACTGCCACTGGCTCTAAGACCCGGAATGGGTATTGGTGCCATTAATTTTGAGACCATGAGTGGTACCGCAGCCCGTCCCTACAACAAACGGAAAGATGCAAAATACAAAGAACAGAAGAGTGCGGTGGCCAGCCGGATTGCTGAGGATCAATGAGCTAGCTCCCTAAACTGCCGAAAAAATAAACCCCGGGCAAGCCGGGGTTTCGGTTGTCAGCCGATATCATTTCAGCATGATTTCAGCACGGCGATTTTCCCGTCTCATTTCTTCTGTATCATTACCACGTACCGGGTAATCTTCACCTTCACCCCTTACCGTCATGTTCTCTTCAGAAATTCCTCTGCTTATCAGGTAGTCTTTTACGGCCTTGGCTCTTCTCTCAGAAAGCTCTTGGTTGTAAGAGCGGGAACCTGACTCACAAGCGTGGCCAACAATTTCGATGTGGCTGTCCTGATCCAGCTGGCCAATAAGCATGTTGAGCTTTTCCAGATCGCCCAATCTCAGCTTCGGAGAGTCAAAGTCAAAGTGAACGGTGGACATTCCTACTAAAACAGGAATGCCCATCGGGCGATCGCGCTCAGCAACAGGGTCGATCAGGGCGCAGGCTGTGCCACCTATCAGTGCACCGGCTACAAAGGCAGTACCACCGGTTGCTATATTGTAAGCCGCGCCGGGGATACCCATAACCGCTCCCCCTTTGGCTACACAGTCAGACCAATGAGGCTTCTGGGGTTGAGTCTGGGAAGAGGTGGTCGAACAACCCGCTGTCAACAGCAGAGAAAAAACGAGAGCCAACGTGCTCAGCATCCTTGCAGACATGGTACAACTCCTATCCATGGTTTTTAGAGATTGGCCTGCAAGCCAGTCGCCTGACTAAGAATAGTCTGCCGTCCTCGCTACGGGATCGTCTGGACGGTCGCTATTTCAGGTAAGGCTTCCAGAGAAGGTATGCAGTCCATTTCCTGTTGATTATAGGGAGAGTTGAGCCATGCTCCTGATGACTGTTTTTCGGTGGTTTGATTTCAATGTCAGCAACAAGCAGAAATCAGGATGTTTTTTTGACAATGAGCGGCGTTAAAGGTGTGATTTGCAGTAAGAGTGGTCACTCTTCAGAAGTTTCACTTTGAGACATTAAAAATAGCAGTGGATTTTATTGGAGTTTGCCAGCATTCAGCAGCCGATAAAGGGCAGAAATTAAGCGGTGAAAGTCGCTTATTGTTCAGCTCAGAGGGCATTCCGCCCGAAAGGCCAGATGAGGGGCATCAGTCCGACTGACCAAAACCTCAAAGAGAGTAAAAAGGCTTTGGTCAGGATAATCATTGCACAGCCCTAATTAAGTGTTCAGAGCTCTGGAAGCTACTCAGTTGTGGGCGTGCAAGTCTTCGTTAAGAGCGATAGCCGACTTGTTGGTCAGACATTCAATGGCACCAGAAATAGAATTGCGACGGAACAACAGGTCAGACTGGCCACTTAGCTGGCTGGCTTTAACGGTTTCAACCACGTTTTTCTGATCGTCCAGAACATTGACTTTGCTGCCAGCAGTCAGGTATAGACCGGCTTCGACGGTGCAACGGTCGCCCAGAGGAATATTGATACCGGCATTAGCACCGATCAGGCAGTTCTCGCCCAGGGAGACGACGATGTCGTTACCACCCGACAGGGTACCCATGGTGCTGCAACCACCACCCAGGTCAGAACCTTCGCCAATCATAATCCCGGCAGAGATACGACCTTCAATCATACTCTTGCCCTGAGTGCCGGCATTAAAGTTAATAAAACCTTCATGCATGATTGTGGTGCCCTCACCAACATAAGCGCCCAGGCGAACCCGGGCTGCATCGGCAATACGCACTCCGGCCGGGACAACGTAGTCCGTCATTTTCGGAAACTTATCCACTGAATCAACGCTGATACAGCGGCCTTCAGCACGGGCTTTTAGTTGCCGTTCAGGCAGCTCTGTCAGATCGATAGCCCCTTCACTGGTCCAGGCAACGTTCGGCAGCAAAGGAAAAATGCCTTGCAGATTCATGCCGTGGGGCTTAACCATACGATGTGAGAGCAGGTGCAGCTTCAGGTAAGCTTCAGGTGTGCTGTTAAGGGTATCGTCTGTTGCCAGAAAAGTAATGACGCGGGGCTGGTCACTTTCTTCCAGACTCAGCATCATTTTTGCCAGGGCTTCCTCACCCAGATTGACGAAAGATTCTTCCAGCGCATGACAGGTCGTACTGTCCAGCTCAACGAAGGCGTTGCCGCCGTTGTAGTCAACCAGTTCAGTAATCGCTGCAACCAGCTTTTCAGATGGGTTCAGCAGAGGCATGGGATAGAATACTTCCAGCCAGTCGCCTTTCGTATTTTTACTGCCCACACCAATCGCAAGACTGAAAAGAGTTTGGTTCATAATTCATTTCCCCTGATATTCAAATCAAATTGAAGACAGCCTATTGCAGCGGCTGCAAGTGGCTTTATTCTTCTCTTCTGCCTGGTTGAAACGGGCCAGGCGTTTTACTGAAAAAGTGCTTGATATTGCTTGTCTGAAAAGCCCAGAACTTTTTTGGAGCCTGTGTCGAGCAAGGGTCGCTTGATCATAGCGGGTTGCTCCAGCATTAACTCAATGGCTGAGGCTTCATCGACAGACGCTTTTTGCGCTTCTGGCAGCTGTCGCCAGGTGGTCCCGCGACGATTCAGCAGTGCTTCCCAGCCTAGTTCATTTGACCAGTTTTGCAGAGAAACCTTGTCCAGACCCTCTTTGCGGTAATCATGAAAGCGATATTCAATACCGGCTGCATTAAGCCACTTGCGGGCCTTTCTAATAGTGTCGCAGTTGCTGATTCCGTAGAGGGTGATCACGAGGCTAACCTGTGTTTCCGCTGTAAACAGCCATGGGCTTTAGAAACCATCTTCCGTCTTCCCGGGAGATGAAAGATTTAACGTAATAGTCGTCAAGCGGCCTAGCATACACGTCTGGGTGTCGAATTGCATGAGCCGGCCAGGTAATTCTCCAGCACAGATGATAAATACTTCTGACCATTTTGCCGACACACTATGGGAGCACTTTTTCAAAAACTTTGGGCTATTTTGTCATGCCGATTAAAGATGACTATCAATGCGGTTATATGGGTGAGCGATATGGGCAGTGCAATGAGGGAGCTATAGAAGGCAGTGACTATTGCTTTTGGCATGACAGGGATGTTGATAAATCTGGTGACAATGTCAGAGCCTTACTAGAAGAACGGGCTCGCAAAGGTACCCCGATGGAGGGGTTTTATCTGAAGGGGGCAGATCTCGATAATCTGGATCTTGTTTGTCCTGAAGGTAATAATGTTTATCAATTGATTAATAGTGACTTGAGTCGTTGTAGTCTGGTTAAAGCTCATCTCTATCGGGCAGACCTTTCCGGTTGTAATCTTCTGAAAGCGGATTTGAGTGGAGCCAATCTACATCGAACCCGTTTAATCGGATCAAACCTGCTGGGTGTTAATTTTAAGTCAGCACGAATTGAACATGTTGATTTTGGCGATGCTTTCCTGCAAGAAGAAAAAGCACATCAGGCCCGCCGGGAAGGGGATCAGCACAAGTCCAGAGAGTTGTTTGAGGAGGCCGAGGAAATAGCAAGGAATATTCGCAAACATTGTGAAGCACAGGGGTTATTTCATAATGCTGGTGAGTTTTTTTACCGGGAAATGACCTTAAACCGCTACCGGTTTCCCTGCTTCTCATGGCGCAGGACGGCTTCAAAGGTTGTCGACTTGCTCAGTGGCTATGGCGAAAAGCCCGAAAGGTTGGTTCTGTTTTCAGTCTCATTTATTGTCTTCTTTTCTCTGTTTTATTTCTTACTGGGCATTGAGGACAGTGGGGTAACGGTCCGGTATCAGTCGGGCCAGCCTCTTTATAATAATCTGGTCAGCTGGCTGGAAACGCTGTACTTCAGTGTGGTGACCTTTACGACACTGGGCTACGGCGATCTCAACCCTGTCGGTCTTTCTAGACTGTTCGCAGCCATTGAAGCCTTCATTGGCAGTTTCACGCTGGCACTTTTTGTTGTTGTTTTCGTAAAAAAAATGACCCGCTGAAGTGAGCCGTCACTGGCCGTAAAATCTTCAGCGATCATATAGCTTCTGTCGTCTTTTTTCAGGTGCAATAGGCTTCCATTTCGTCTGGGTCGCAACTGATAGCAGCGTGTGTTTCTCCCTGGAGTAATGCCTTGAACTGGTTACGGTTCATATGAATCAGTTCCCGGTGGTTACCAGACTCAAGATACAGATCCTGTAATGAATTCAATTCGTCATCCCAACAGGTGGTCATGCCGTAAGCACTGCCGATAGCTGGAACCGAACCGTCCTCACAGTCTGGAAAAAGGTGTTTCAATTCCTGTTCTGACACCAGATTCAAGTGGCGATCCAGCTTGGCGTTGATCCAGCGCAGCATGAGTTTGTTCATAGAGGGCATGACGGCGATGACATAACCCTTGGTGTCCCTGAGAACAACGGATTTTGTCATATTCTTAACTGGAATACAGGCGGAGTGGGCCGTATTCATCGCTCTCTCTGAGTATGGGTGGGACACAAGTTCGTATTCCGCATTATGTTGGTTTAGAAACATGTGCAGTTTCCGGGCGATGCTCATCTTCAAGTCCCCGCACGAAGGTTAGAAAAATCGGAATAAAAAATAATAAGACTACGCCCAAGTGTACATGGATTATTTCAGAGTGCTCTGCTTATGGAGCTAAATAGTAAGATGAAAATTATATATAAAAGTCAATTGTAATCCGTTTCTACTCTTTAACGAGCGCTTTGCAGTTTGAATGGCTCGACAGATTTTACAAAAATTATGTGCGACCGAAGGCGACTGATCCGGGTGTCGTCTTATCGGACGCAAATCCATCGAAATGAGTTGATCAGGCCTTAATGGAATATCACTAGCGGTTGGCTTATCGTCATTCAATCAGTATCATTTGCGCGTTTCTGACCCCTGACTGATTTGAAAATTAAAGGAAACTATAGTGAATTTCTCTGGACTGAGAAAACCTTCCCTGCTTGCCGGGGCAGGGTTGTTTGCTCTTCCGCAGAGCTCGTTTGCGGCAGAAGAGTTGTTGAGGATGACAACGCACCCCATTGCCTGGTTGTGTGTTGTCATTTTTATCCTGGCTTATGTGGCCGTGATGGCAGAAGAGAAGTTGCATCTTAAAAAGTCAAAGCCGGTCATTCTTGCTGCCGGTATCATCTGGGCCCTCATTGCCTGGCTGGCCACCGGAGAGGGTGTGTCCCACGAGAGTTTATCTACAGCGGTCATGCATGATCTGGAAGAATATTCGGCCATGTTCTTATTCCTGCTGGTGGCGATGACTTACATCAATGCTATGGAAGAGCGTCAGGTATTCGATTCACTTCGCAGTTGGCTGATCCGTAAGGGCTTCAGTTATCGTCAGCTCTTCTGGGTGACTGGGTTTCTGGCATTCTTTATCTCGCCCGTTGCCGATAACCTGACGACGGCTTTGTTGATGGGAGCGGTCATTATGTCCGTCGGGGGGAGTCCTGCTTTTGTCACCATGGCAATGATCAATGTGGTTGTAGCATCCAATGCCGGGGGAGCTTTCAGTCCCTTTGGTGATATTACAACGTTGATGGTGTGGCAGGCTGACAAGGTTGAGTTTTTCACATTCTTCTCATTATTTATCCCTTCAGTAGTGAACTTTATTATTCCGGCGACCATCATGAACTTCTTTATTGATAGTGGCCGACCGGCTGCCCTCGAGGATCATGCAGGTATTCGACGGGGTGGATTGGGTGTCTGTGCGCTGTTCCTGATCACGATTGCGCTGGCAGTTTCTTTTGAAAACTTCTTCGGACTACCTCCCTTTATGGGCATGATGACCGGACTTTCTCTATTGATGTTCTACACCTATTTTCTGCAATTGAGAGGGTTGACCAGCAGTCGACCTATTCCTGTGATGGACGACGAGCAAAAGGAAGATCTGGATATTTTTAAACGGGTTGCCCATGCCGAGTGGGATACCCTGCTGTTCTTCTTTGGCGTTATCTTCTCTGTAGGGGGACTGCGTTATTTGGGTTATCTGGAAGTGATTTCCGAAAGCATGTACACCGGCGTAGGACCCACCTGGACGAATATTGCAGCCGGGGTCTTCTCTGCCATTCTGGATAACATTCCAGTCATGTTTGCCATCCTGGGTATGAGCCCTGAAATGGACGTATTTCAGTGGCTGCTGATTACCCTGACCGCAGGGGTGGGTGGAAGCTTACTGTCAATAGGCTCTGCTGCAGGCGTTGCTCTGATGGGAACTGCTAAAGGCCGATATACTTTCCTGAGCCATTTGAAGTGGAGCTGGGCCATTGCCCTGGGATATGCCGCGAGTATTGCAACTCACTTTTTGGTGAACGGTTAAAAGCAAAGATGCAGGGTGACTCTGTTCTCATTGCTTCAAAACAGGGTCTCCCTGATAAACAATGTAGGGTGAGCAGCTGCCTGATGTAAGGATATTAACAATTGCCTTATGACGGGCACCAGATGTGGGTGCTCGCCCGCTATTGTTAATAGGCATCACAAGATCGTCAGGTTCAATATCATACTTCTCGAACCATGCCAGATCCTGCTCTGCATCGGGAGAGAAGGCCAGTTCAGCAAAGTCTCCCTTTACTTCGGTAATGAGCATTGTTCCCCTAACAGGCTGGTAGTAACAGCTGATAGACTCCAGGGGATTGGCGCAGCCGACTAGCAGAATGGGCGGGAGTGCCCATGCCACGATGCGAAGAGATGTTCTGGAATAAGCAGAGCGTTTCAAAACTGAAGCTCCTTGTTCTCTTTATCAGGAGCATTCTCTTTCTTTCAGAGAACCTCCCGCAGTTATGAGTTATGGTTACCGTGAAAAACCTTCAGTCTCTGCGATCATTGATCATAAAGCTGATTTCACCCGAGTGAGAAGCTTGCGGCTTAATGAAACATCCGAATCAGTTTGTTAATTATTACACCAGCTTAACGGCTTTGAAAACTTCGTTTAGAGTATCGGTGCCTATTATTGCCAGTATCGGGATGCTCCGGAAAAACTGCTAACCCCCGGTAAAGAGCGAGAGTCAGATCAGATCGTAATCAATCAGCAGATAACCAGCGCAAAGCCATTGCCACGAAATCGACTCAATGATGGTTGTTTCTACCTCATAACCCAGTCTGTTATCAGGCGATCAATCTGATCCATCATAGTCGTTTATGCTGGCAATATCTGGAGTGTCAGATCATGGGTTGAGGTCGTTGTCCCGATCCTGGTCCACATCAACAGATGTGCGTTTTCGATGTCTTTTGCGCTTCGTTAGGGTTTGAGCATTTTTGCAGATTGTCCCGCATTGCCGAGACTGGCCACCCTCACCGACCACTATGACCTCACAGGTTGTTTTTTGCCCTCTGTGAGTGTTTCTTTTGTGGATTGCCATGGCTCTGATATTCTCACAGACCGTTCCGCATGGTCGCTGCTGGCCATCCTCCCCGATCACGTTCACTATGCAGGTTTGTTGTCCGGTGTGACCTCTGTTTTTGTGAATTGACAGAGCTTGAGCATGCTTAAAAACCTTTCCGCATGGTCGCTGCCGGCCATCCCCCTCGTCCACTGTTAGATCACAGGTTTTTTCCCCGGAGTGGTATCTACTTCTATGGCATGCTTGAGATCGAGCATTCTTGAAGATCGCCCCGCATGGCTTCGGCTGACCATCCTCACCGATCATAGTCACGTCGCAGGTTTGTTGCCCGCTATGTTTTCTGCTTTCTTGATTCGGCAGTGCTTGTTGACAGTGGGTGGCTCCTCTGCAATGAGGTACTGCCGGGGTTCGAAATGCGCCTGTCTGGGAAAGATGACGTGGGCTTTGACCCAGTTGGGATGATCCTGTTGCCTGTTGTGTTTCTGACGTTCTCATTGAGTATGTGAAATCGGTATACGCGCAGGAAACCCCGATTTCTTCGAGAAGAATGTGATTACCAAGATTGAGTAACCCGTTAACTATAACCAAATCATCATTGGAGACAGACGAACTTCCATGTATTTGCGCAGCTTCACTGATTGGCCCGGTTAGGTCAATGTGTGCTGCCGATGCTCTCACCGAGTGTTCATGGTTGCGGTTATTTGTCGGTTTGCCACTAATGCCACATGGCTGTGGCTGATGTGCCTGTGACTGAGAGGGGCGGCCAGATATACCAGAAGGATTATTCAATAATTCAAAAAGTGACTTTTGTTGAGAATATATAGCCTTTGCAAAATCAAAATGATCTATACGACTATGTTTTTTTTTATTGTGTAAACGTGGGCATGAGCTTTTTTCGGGTGTTGCTCCTGTTTGGGCTGCTGAACTTACCAAGGACTTCAGCGGTGATCCAGCGGGTTCTCTGTTATTGGATGATGGTCGGTATTGGCAAGCTCCATTACAGGGATGGATGAAACAATTTAAACTTAAAGTATGGAGGTGTTGGTTTGGATCTCCATTGTCGCCGCCAGAGTGCGAATCTGGGGGGGTAATGAAAGAGCTTGCAGGCTGGCTGCGGGCTCCGGTAGCTTTCTGGCTGGGTGATTCTGATGACTGTTGTTGGTTAGGTCCGGAGCCAAACATCATAGTGATTGTCGCAAAGGGATGGTCCTGACATGCCTCCTGCTGTTCAATGGGTTTAAACAGTGCTGAATCGGGGTTCCAGTAGCTCTTTAAAAGCCAACTGACAGTGACAACCGCGTCAGCAACTTCTAAAGGTAGTCGTGAATAGGGATTGGAGCTCAGAGAGGCATCTTTGGTTGTCAGGATCAGTTTGTAAGCAACCAGCAGAGGAGTGGCGTAAAGCCATTGCCACGAAACAGACTCTATAAGGGTCATTTTTACCCCGTAACCGTCTGGACTGTATGCTTTGTTATCTGGTGGTGAATCTGTTTCTGTGTAGTCGTTTTTGCCGACAGCGTCTGATGGGCTGCCCAGCCATACATATCGGTCACGTTTTATAGAAAAGCTCTGGTTTGGAAAAACTTCATTCTGTTCAAGCTCGACAATAAAAACTCTTGTCAACGCTTCAGCATGACAGACGGCAGACAACGAAAGTAGCAGCAACAGAAACGCTGCACAGAGTGAGTGTTTAATAATTCTATTCTTGCATTCTGGCTTTCAGAGAGGAAGGATAGATCACCTCATGAAAGAGGGTGTCGCAAAACTCTGGTTCCTGGTCTGGGACATGGGAATCAGAATTGGGCGGGATATAAAAAAGCCCCCGCAGACAGGGGCTTTACGCTGATCAGCTGTTCGCTTTGTCAGGATTGAAATGCTCGCGCATTTTTTGAAGGAGATAGTAGAACAATGGGATCATTATTGTGCCAAATACGGTGGCAGCGATCATTCCAGACATCACAGTCGTGCCAATGATCCTTCGGCTGGCGGCACCTGCGCCACTGGCAAATACCAGAGGCAGTACTCCCAGAATGAAAGACAGGGCTGTCATCAATACGGCACGGAAGCGCAGTTCGGCGGCGTTGGTTGCAGCATCGAAGATGCTCTTGCCTGATTGCCTCTGTGCCATGGCAAATTCTACGATCAGAATCGCTGTCTTTGCAGCAATACCAATCAATAGCACCATACCTATCTGAGCATAAATATCATTGGCCATGGAGGGGATCAGTAATCGGAAGAGGTTTATCCCGACAATGGCACCAAAAGCCGCTATGGGAACTGCCACGATGATCGCCAGCGGCATAGTCCAGCTTTCATACTGTGCTACCAGGAACAGGTAGACAAACAGGAAGGCCAGGGCAAACAGCAGAGGAGCTACGCTACCGGCTTCAATTTCCTGTAGAGACTGTCCGGACCACTCAAAGGTGTAACCATCGGGCAGCGTCTTGGCCAGATCTTCCATGGCAGTGATGGCATCACCTGAACTAAAACCTTGATTGGCCTTGCCACTGATGCTGGCTGAGCGGTAAAGGTTATAGTGGTCGATGCTGCTGGGGCCAAGAATCGGCTTCAGTGAGGCAACGGTTGTCAGAGGCACCATCTGGTCATTCAGGTTTCTGACAAAGAACTTGCTCAGGTCTGAAGGGTTGGCGCGATACTCGCTTTCTGCCTGCAGTTTAACCTGGTAGGTTCTACCGAACTTACTGAAGTCATTGACATACAGGGAGCCCAGCTGGGTTTGCAGTGTCATGAAAATTTCAGACAGTGGAATGCCTTGTGCTTTAGCTTTGTTGCGATCTACCTCAAGGTAGTATTGGGGGACATTAGCACGGTAAGTACTGAATACCTGAGTCATCTCGGGGCGCTGGTTTGCCTGATAAATCAATCCATTCAACACCTGACCAAGCTCCTGTGGGCTGCGGCCAAGAGTATCCTGAAGCCTGAAGTCGAAACCACCGGAAGATCCAAGACCGGGAATGGGTGGGAAGGCAAAGGCCATGACCTGTGCTTCCGGTAGCGTCCAGAGCTTGCCCTGTATCTTTCTCAGCACTACCTTCTGGTTTTGCATGACGCCCGGGCGATCTTTCCAGTTGTTGAGAACAACAATTGCCATGGCGTTGTTGGAGTTGGAGCCACCCATGATGCTGAAGCCGGAAACGCTGATGACACTGTCAACATCGGGTTCGGTACGAATGATGTTGGTGACGTTCTCCATAACGGCTTCTGTTCTGTTCAGGGACGCCGCGTCTGGAAGCTGAACATCAACCACGAAGAAACCCTGATCTTCATCCGGAACAAAACCGGATGGTGTGCTGTTGAACAGGAAACCTGTAGAAGCCATCAAGATGGCAAAGAGTCCAATCCCCAGAATGCCTCTTCTCAGCAACAGGGTAACCCAGCTCTTGTAGCCACCGGTCAGTCGCTTGATAAAGTTATCAATCGGAACCAGCCACTTGATGTGCCCCATCTTGCCTTTTTTCAGCAAAGTGGCGCACAGGGCCGGACTCAATGTCAGAGCGTTGATGGAAGAAATCACAACAGCTACCGATATGGTGACTGCAAACTGTGAATAAAGCCCGCCGGTAATGCCCGGCATAAAGCCTACCGGCACGAATACCGCCAGCAATACCAGAGTGGTTGCCACAATGGGGCCCGATACTTCCTTCATGGCCTGGCTGGTGGCTTCGACCGGGTTCATTCCCTCCCTGGTGATTAATCGTTCAACGTTTTCAATGACGACAATGGCGTCGTCCACAACCACGCCTATCGCCAGAACAAGACCGAAAAGTGTGATGGTGTTGATTGAAAAACCGAGGGCTTTCATGATGGCGAAAGTACCAATCAGAGAGACCGGGATTGCGATTGCAGGGATCAGTGTTGCCCGCCAGTTTTGCAGGAACAGGAATACAACCAGCACGACCAGAGCCACAGCCTGAAGCAGAGTAATGACGACTTCCTTAATGGACTGGTCAATAAACTGGGTGGTGTCAAACTTGATTTCATACTCGATACCTTCCGGCATGCGAGTAGCCAGTTCAGCTATGGTCTCTTTTACGCCTTTTGCCACATCCATGGCGTTGGCATCAGGTTGCTGATAGATAACCAGAAAAGCGGTGTCATCATTGTTAAACTTGGCGACGCCATCGTAACTCTGGGAGCCCATTTCAACCCGGGCGATGTCCTTGATGCGAACATACGAGCCATCAGAGTCGGCCTTGATAATGACGTTGCCGAACTCTTCAGGGTCACTCAGACGTCCCTGGGTTTTTATAGTGTAGGTAAACTGTTGGTCTGGCTGGTTAGGTGCCTGACCCAGTTTACCGGCAGCGACAATAACGTTTTGTTCATTCAGTGCGTTGGATACGTCTGATGTCGTGATGTCCAGGGATGCCATACGTTCAGGATCAAGCCAGATGCGCATGCTGTAGACC
>NZ_JAHHPQ010000411.1:0-2648 GCF_024606245.1 Endozoicomonas sp. SESOKO2 | reverse complement strand
TTTCAATCCTGTCAAGTCTTGTTGCTTTGTCATCACCCTCATTGACATTGATCTCGAGTGCTTTTTCTACGGCTATCAGCATCTCCAGAGCTTCTTCCTCTACCTGCTGTCTGGTTTCTTTGATGTATTTCTGAATTTCTTTAGAAATGACGTCACGACGGTAATAAACATCGTTCTCTGTATCGAGGTTATCTATATTCAGAATATTTTCCACAGCAGTCAGTTTTCCAAGTACTTCAGGCCTGGCTTCGGGGTGGCCTGGTGTTCTGATGTCTTTCAGTTCTTGTTCCAGCTCTTTAAGTTTGAAGAGCTTGTAATTGACTGTTGATTCGAGGGTGGGGCGATCTTCCAGTGTGGTGTCTTCACTCAGGTCAATACCAAGAACCGATGCCAGAGCTTTTTTTCTGGTCCTGGTGTAAGAATTCTCTATTTCGCGTTGATCGTCCATTTTATTAAGTTGTTGACGCATATGCTGCTGATGAGCATGCACCTGGTTGATTTCATGAATTTTTATACTGATGAGTCTGGCTTGTTCCTCTTGGGGCTGGGCATCATCCCATTTGTCAATACCGAGCTCTGTTGCCAGTTCACTGTTGCGAGTGTTTGTCGCTTTTGCTCCGGCAGCATTAAGTTGTTTTACCAGCTCGGGGATTCGTTTGTTCTCCTGCTCAAGTTGGCCAATCAGGTCTTTTTTCTCTTCCAGCTCTTGATTAATCTTTTTAAGCTCATTGACAACTTGCTGATTGATTTGGACTAGTCTCAGTTTTTCCTCAATACCGCTCATGAGCGTTGTCGTTCTGTGTTGAAATGCTTTGCTTAGCGCGGTGAGTTCGGCCTCTCTTGCCAGCAGCTTTTCCAGTCTGGTTTCCATCTCAAGCAGCTGCCCGGCAGAGTCACCAATGACTCTGGAAGCAAAGCTTCCGTCTTTGTCAAAAGAATTGCCAGAAGGGTCGCCAGGCATTTTGCTGGTAGCGGGTATAACTTTATGTATATTTTGGATAAAATTCCGGTCAGTCAGAAAATTTCTAAGTACGGGTTTGAAGCGAAAGCGCTCTGCGAGTTGAATATGCACCCAGGTTGGCGTGATGATCGACGAAGCGAATCTGACGTGCGGTGCTGTGAATTCAAATTCATCTGCTGTATCTGGAGTAGCATAGGTCAATGCCTGCTGAAGATATTCATAGTATTCAAGCTTCGCCAGTTTACCATCGTATGCAAATGTCGTTTGTCCACTTCCAATAAGTTCAGTATTTTGTTGCGCAGCTAACTCTTCCAGTATTGCCATCTGATTGCTTTGAATGACGTACTGGTAGCTTTTGACCTTGTCTTTTTTAACCCATGCTGTTGCTTCAGGAGGGGGGGCGTTGTTGCCAAATTCATTCCGCCAGGTGTCAGCGAGAGCTTTCACAAAAGCGATGTCGGCGGGGTTCTGCTTCTGGCCACGGAAAACAATAATCTCTCCCGGAGCCTCAGTCACTTCCAGTTTTGGATAATCATCAGGTACAGGATAAGCCTGTGTCTCATCCTCGGTGTGTACAACATAGCCAACGGGTTTATGGTATGACAACAGATCATCCAGAGCCTCCTGTTGTAACTCTTTCCCCAGTAGATGAACCTGGGTGTAGGCAGAGGTAGCTGCTGCGAAAAGCGCCTCATCGTTGACAAAGAGCGATTGACCCAGGCGCTCCAATGCAGGGGGCTGATCACCGGAAACGATGAGACGCATGAAGGTGCGCCCTTTCACTTCAACCTTGACTGTTTTTAGGGTGGCAAGGGCAACATAGTGATCAACCTGGCCAAGGTTTCCTGCCCTTTCATTCGCACCTTTCAGCACTCCGATCAGATGTTCAGGGCTGGCAACGTTCGTAAACGGTTCTAATGTTTGAGCGTCGCCCAGTTGAGCGCGAACAGCCCCAATTGAATCCTGATGGATCATTCCGCCCCTGACTTCAATGACCAGTTCTTTTCCTTCAAGATCATGGGTGAACCTGAAGACCCCCTCATTACCCACCTTCAGGACTTTGGTGTATTTCCGGGCAACGTCATTCTCGTCGGTTTCAAACTGATCAACACTGGAAACGCCACCCTCAATGCCAGAAAGAATGTCTGTGAAGCCTTCAGAAGGAACGTCATAGCCCGCTCTGACTTCAGCCTGATCAGGGTAGGTGGTGGTAAAGGATTTGGGTATTGGCTGCGAGTCATCATCTAAAGTGGGCTTAACGATGACCTCATTCTGGGTAAACTCCATCTGTTCATTGCCAGAAATATCGACAGATTTTGTCTGCAGCCTGCGGGTGGCCAGTGCGTCTGCAGTAATGATGGAAGAGCTGATTACAATTGCCACTGCAAGGCTCAATGCATTGGGGCGGGCATTTGACATTCTGCTACCTCGGAGCTGAGTATTTTTTGTTACCGTGAAAAGCGATTGCCATACCGGGAGAGGAAGCGACTTTTCATCGCTCATGGCTGTCAATTGCTTATTTGGGTAGCTTCAAGGGTCTGCTTGATTGTGAGTGATTTCTCTCATCGTAAACAGATGCTTTCTTATTATTATCGCCCTTTTGCCACTTGTAGAAGGCACCAAAAGTGTAGAAGTAAGGAATACTTTCTGCATGGGAGAATGACCATTTAGGTACATTGTCCCTGAA
>NZ_JAHHPQ010000410.1:0-5067 GCF_024606245.1 Endozoicomonas sp. SESOKO2 | reverse complement strand
GTTAATTCCCAGATATCAATACTTTCCGGAGTGGTGATAATCAGAAGCCGACCATCCAGGTTGAATTGAGGTTTAAGAGCGAAATATCGGGTTGGCCGGTTACAGCATTCAATGATTCTCTTTTTTTCACGCCACTGCCCTTGCGGGTCACGGGCAAAAATGACGACAAATAAATAACGCTGTTGAATATCATTGTGATGTGAATCATTGCCGACCTCCTCAAACCATGTAGCAAAATGGCGGTTATCCGGACTGAATACCACGTCAAGATCAAACTCAAAGTTGCTCACTTTTTCGCCGCTGGGCGTTTCTTTCAGATCATCAGGAGGGTCGGTAACAACAATGTCACCCGTTTGTGACCAGGAACCATCGTCTGCCCGGCTCATCACCTTGATGCGTGGTCCACTATAAAGCACAAAATGATTGCTGTCGGCACTGAACAGCCTATGACGAAGTATTGTATTAATGTTGCCTTTATTGATCCACTGCCCATCAGCCCCCCGACCGAGAATAGCAACAGCGTAGTTCATGTTAATACAGACCAGTGATCTGGCATCAGGTGACAGGTACATGCCAATGATATGCCTATCCTTACATTCAGGAAAAATCTCACCCGATGTCAGTTGTTGCTCAACCCACGAATTATTTTTGCGTTCATAGACAGACAGAAAATGCTCTTTGCCAGTGTAATTGTAACGAAACGGTACTCCCCCAATGCTCAACGCAGAGGGTTGCTCGACAAATAAAATATGGTCGGCCTGCTGATGACCATATTTGACCGGGGAATCGTGTTTGATCTCAGCTTCCCTGACCCATTGACCATCAGGACCCGGAGTCAGGATATCGCTGTAGTTATCCGCCTTCCCCTCAATGACAATGGGAATATGATCACGCAGATGATGGTTGTGGCGAACATTTAAAATGCCACTGGGTATAAGTGTCAGTGCGGCCCCATCAAGAATCTGCTGGCGCAAATGGCTGGCATAGCAGGAGTAAAAGGCCGGGCCCTGTTGTGCAGGGAAATGACGAACAGAAAATATAGACAATGTCCTGAGGTACTCAAGGAGTAGATGACTGGACTGAATGATTGCCCGGCACGAAGTCTGCCTTTGTTTGGTCTGGGAGAGGAAGTGATGGACCTCTTCCAGACCGCATAACCTCAGGCGATCTCTCATTGTCGGCGATGTTTGCCCAAAATTATTGAGATCTTCGATGGATAAATAGCTGGCGATAATCTCGAGCACTTCCCGGGGCAGGGCAGCCCACCGCAGGTCGTGGCAAGTCATCGCCGTTGCTGAATCCGTTGAAGATACGGTTCTCGTCTTGTCAGGCACAGTAACCGCAATTGACAATGAACTGAGTTTGGGAATGACATCAGAGACCTCTGCAATGTTTGACGGTGCATCTTGCTTTGCTCTGTTGGCTGGCGCGCCAGTATCAGGAGCGGGTTCGTTTATTTTTCTGCCAATCAGACCATCCATAGCTAATCTCCCTTCTGTCATGCGGAGGACGTTACT
Organism: Endozoicomonas sp. SESOKO2; assembly: GCF_024606245.1. Classification (NCBI taxonomy): domain Bacteria; kingdom Pseudomonadati; phylum Pseudomonadota; class Gammaproteobacteria; order Oceanospirillales; family Endozoicomonadaceae; genus Endozoicomonas; species Endozoicomonas sp. SESOKO2. Next base: position 3,550 of record NZ_JAHHPQ010000410.1, on the reverse strand, counting down.
GAAATTGTTTAATGATTCGACCTTAAGACAGAAGAAAAGTTCTATTTGGATGGTTACCCGTAACCAGTGGTCGACATCAGCGGCCCGGAAAGCTCATCATGAGCAAACGGTTATTAAGCGTCCAATGATTCATAAATCGAATTCAAATTCACGCTGCTCAAAAATTCTCCGGCAATTTTTGTCAGCTCATCGGATTTGAGTACCAGAGCGTTACTGACGTTGAGTGTCTGCTGCAAGAAAACATTGTCAACAGACTTCCCAAAATCACTAGAGGTATCAATTTCGGATATCATGGCATACAGTTCTTCTGGCGAGGATGGATTATGAGCGCCATAGTTGTTTTTAATGCTCGTGTCCTCCCCGATGGTAGCTCTGGCCCAACAGAAGGTTAAGTGACCGGCTTTAGAGTGTGTCACTTCATACAGGTAATGACTGAAGGCCTGCCGAATCGCTTGCCTGCATCTGTCTCTTAAATTATGCAAAGGCTTTGTATCCTCCCGTGACAATTTAAGGGGTTTTAAAATGGCTCTGTGCTCGTTTTCAATATCAAGCTTTTTGTTCTCATAGTCTGTCTGCTGAGCTTGATATTCCTGATTGGAACGCATTGATTTTCCATAGATTGTATGATGGAACTCACTCTTCAGATCATCCAGGGCGCAGTGAAGTTCATCTACAGCCTTGTTATATTGTTCGCTTTTTTCCAATAAATACTGTAAGTGCGGGCTGCTCTCAACTTTTCGTTGATACAGGGCTTCGACCTTTTCATTAAACGCTGTGTGGCGCCAGGAAGGTTGCCCCAGGATAATCACCGGACGCTGGTTCGCTTTGCCCGAGTTTAACTTTGGAAACGCAGGTTGATGCACCAGCATTCGTTCTATATTCGGAATGCCTCCGGGTTGGTCCGTCCAGGTGTTCTGTATAGATGAGATGGTCATACTACCTTCAAGGAATGACGAAAACCCATCATGACCATGAGTGACGAACAAAGTGTCGCCTTTTCTCTTTTGGAAGTCTTTATACGCCAACTGCCACACCTGGCTATTTTTTTCTTTGGAGAAGAATTCCCTGTACCATTTTTTCAGACAATGGGCGGCTTTATCCTTCAGTTCATCGACACGGGTCAGACGCACCAATAGACTATGATGTTCATCAGCCTCCATAATGTGGCTCTTGTAGGTCGCCAGTGGATCCAGCCAACCCGATTCCAGAGCTTCAATGGCAAAGTGAATAACCGAAGGTATGGCTAAGTTACGGTATTTAAGTATATTTTGCATTGAGCGCAACCACTCGAGAGGGCTTGCTCCGGCCTCAACAACCAGTTTTGAATGGAGTAACTTGAGCTGTTCTGTGACCCGATCTTCGTCACTTTCGTATAATATTTTTCTTACTGCCTCTGACATGGGTTTAACAATACGACAATCGTCTTCAATGATTACAGCGCCGACCAATGCCATCACATCCTTGCCCAATGCTTTTGTCTCCAGCAACTCTATGATTGAGACACCCATGGCAAAACTGGTTAAATCTTTTTGCAGCCAAAGGTTCCTTACCATTTCGGCAATACTTAAATGGGTTTCCGGCAATGCGCTATTTGTCTCAAGGGCTTTTTTCAGTTCCTCAGGACTCACATCACAGGCTTTGGCCAGGGTTTGCTGTTGTAATGAATCAGCCCCTTTCAGGAGAGTCTTAATCTTTCTCGTCTCAGTACTGGAAGCACTGACCATTTTGGTAGGCTGGAATTCGGGTGTAATTTCTGTTTTCCGTACTGGTGCTCCGTCCAAATCTACTGACTCCCAGGTTTGGCCTCCATCCACAGAATACTCGGCAAAGCAGTGTCCAGCGTTATCAATTTGCCGACATGAAATCCCGAAATAACGACAAAAAGCAATGAAAACAGGCACGCGATGGCGACAGCTCCCTTGCCTTTGTGTTACGAGGAATTTGAAGAAATTCTTATGCTTCTCTGGTTTAGCCTTGCCGGTGAACTTCCGGCAATAGTTCGTGATCGTCTCAATTCGTTGCGTCGTGCCTCGCGCCTTTTTTAAGGCCCGCAAAAACCTCCGTACTTTGGATGATGGTTGTTCGGCAATGTTGTCAAACAGGCTGTTCAAAACTGTTTTCATACCTTCTGAACAACGGGTGTCAGGATGCGTTGATCGTTTTGGCCGGGCTTCTTTAGCAGGCGTTTTTTTGCCCGGTTTTCTGGTTTCCAGGACATAAACACACCGAATACTCTGTTCAGCGTCAGCTGCCGGAACAGACAGTGTGTGAAGCCCGGTATATCGATCCCTGATCAGCGTAAATGCCAAATCGGGTTCTATACGCAGGGCCACGATGTAGTCGTTAGCCGTCAGGCTGGGCAATGCATATTGGCCATCGTCCGATGAGATGTCCAAGGTTGCCAGCGTTTGATCGCTGGCTAATGTCAGCTCCTGTCCATGTTCTGGTAGCCGGGTGGGCATGAGGCTTTCGACTCCATGAATGTGTTGATCTACCAAATCGATCAGTTCGACACTACCCTCAGCAGAGACATCAATATCCCTGGCCCACTGGCGATGCATATGGGATGGATGGTTCCGGGTCTCAAAAATTTTATAAGCGCTAACTTGTGGCGTCTCCTCGTTCTCGTAGTTCGTTTCCCAATCCAATGTCATGGCCTGTTTTTCTTGGACTTGTGGGGTGTATTCTCCAGACTCGTCAACCCAATGGTTCAGCAGATCATTCATCTGATGCCAGAACGCAGTCCACCATTTAGCGCCATGGGCGTTCCATGCTTCTATGCGCTTATCAGCCTCCCGAAGATAAGGTTGGGAAGCTGGCATTTTCAACGTTAGTTTCTGTTCTTTCGTCAGGGAGAATAAGCCATTAGCGTCCATGCCCACCTGGCCAAATTCATGATCAAACCAGCGTTGCTGCCAGTGTCGGTAAAGTGCCTGGGTGAGAATATCGTCCGACTCGTCCGGATTCAGGGAAAGACCCGACGCCTGCCATCTGGCCTCAGCCACTCTCTTGATAATTTCTGTTCTGGCTTCCTCTTCATTCAGATCCGCCTTAACACGAATTTCATGGCGTTTTTCATCGATACTGTTGAAATCACTGCGGCGTACCAACCACGGACGATCAATGCCCGATACCGTTTGGTTGAACCATTCGCAAAGTCCAGAATCAAGCGCACTGTTATTCACGACAAGAGTTGATGACTCTGGCAGTGCTTCCAGCGATGTTTTTGCGGCCATCAGGTAAAGCCGATAGTGCTGATTGAGGCATTGATGAAGTCCGTTTTCGCTAAAATCGCCTCCCCGGATGACGGCCCTGGCCACATTCTGTAAATCAAGGCTGGTCGGCTGCAACGGCAGTTTTTTCCGTTGCAGGTAAGCCCTCAAACGACAATGTTCCTTAGTCAGCTGTTCAGCCAGAATTTTCCCCTGCGGGTTCTTTGGCAACACTTTCTCGGCAATGGTTTGCAATTCTGCCGGACTGTACTGCCGAATAGGCAAATGCCGGAAACGCCCTTTCAGCGCCGGTGATAATGGTTTTCGCCCGCTGTACT
>NZ_JAHHPQ010000409.1:0-1007 GCF_024606245.1 Endozoicomonas sp. SESOKO2 | reverse complement strand
ATTCTTTTTTGACGATAACTCCAGCTTTGCTGCATCGGCTGGCACGCCGCTGCCAGGAACGGGTTTCTTTACTTCCCCACCAATCCGACCATCCATCGTCAACCTCTCTCCTGTGATCTGAAGGACTGCATTTAAATTGTTTGCTTATATGACCTTCAGACAGGATGAAAGTTCCAGTGGCGTATCACTTATCCAATGAGTCAGACAATGAATTCAAATTCACGCTGCTCAAAAACTCTTCGGCAATGGTTGTCAGCTCAGCGGATTTAAGCACCAGAGCGTCACTGGCCTTAAGTGCCTGCTTTAAGTAGGTTTTCCTGAGAGAGCCCTCAAAACACCAGGATCTATTGATTTCAGACATCATGGCAGAGAGCTCTTCTGGTGAAGATGGGTCGTGAGCGCCATAGTTGTTCGAATGATGGTTAAACCCGGTGGTTGCATTGGCCCAACAAAGCGTTAAACGACCACCCTTCGAGTGTGTCAACCCATACAGGTAATGACTGAAGGCCTGAAGAATCGCTTGTTTGCATTTGGTTTTCAAATTGCTAAAAAGGTCTCTGTCCTCGGGTGAAAGCTCACAGGCCCTCAGAATAGGTCGGTACTTTTCGTCGATAGCACGCTTTTGTTCTTCATATTCTTTTTCTTCAGCTCGAAACAGCCGATCCAGAGAAGCATCCTGGTTGTGACGTCGGTAGTAACTTCTTTTTTGACGATTGTTTTTTTTCAGATCACTGATGTGTCTGGTCAATGCATTCAGCTCCCTGTTGCGTTGATTTTCCGTCGCACGAGACTCTCTGTATCTTGCCAATAACTGCTTTAGATTCGGGCTCTTCTCGACTTTTAGTTGATACAGGGCCTCGACTTTTTTATTAATTAATGTGTTTTCCCAGAAAGGTTTACCCAAGATAATCACCGGACGGTGGTTCGCCTTGGCCGAGTTTAACTTTGCAAACGCAGGATGGCGCACCAGCATTCGTTCTATATTCGGGACGCCCTCAGGTTGGTCC
>NZ_JAHHPQ010000408.1:0-1703 GCF_024606245.1 Endozoicomonas sp. SESOKO2 | reverse complement strand
GGCGAGGCAGACGACGATACGTTGCGTGGCGATGCCGGTCAGGACCAGCTCTTTGGCGGTGATGGCAATGATACCCTGGAGGGCGGAGATGACGACGATACCCTGGAAGGTGGTGCCAATGACGACACTCTCCACGGCGGTAACCATAACGATACATTGCGTGGCGATGCCGGTGCCGACACGCTCAACGGTGATGCTGGTGATGACGTGCTTGAGGGAGGGGATGGCATTGATACCCTCAATGGCGGCGATGATGACGATACCCTGCGAGGTGGCGCGGAAGGCGACACGCTGAACGGTGGTTCCGGCAATGATACGCTGGTTGGCGGTGCCGGTAATGACAATCTCGACGGCGGTGCAGGCACCGGGGACTGGGCGGATTACAGCGGCGCTATTGGCAGTGTTACCGCTGACCTTAGTGATCTGGTGGGGACGAATGCTGCGGATGGTGAAGGTTCCAACGACACCCTCAGCAATATTGAAAATATCCGTGGCAGTGCCCAATCTGACAACCTGACAGGGGATGCCAACGCGAATCATCTGGTGGGTAATGACAATGATGACACCTTGTCCGGTGGTGATGGTGCGGACCATCTGGAAGGCGGTGATGGCAATGATTATCTGACGGGGGGTGCCGGTGCCGACACACTGGATGGCGGGGCGGGTGAAGACACCGTTGATTACAGTCAAGATTCAGGGACGGTTATTGTTGATTTGTCAGGAGACTACGCCATTGATGGTGGCGGCGGAAACGATACGCTGACAGATATCGAAAATATTATCGGTTCTGACCATTTATCAGGCGACCAGTTATACGGTAACGCGTCAGCCAACACCATCAACGGGGGTGCCGGAGGCGACACTATTTGGGGGGGTTCCGGTGCTGACACCATCAACGGTGGAGATGGCAACGACGACATTAACGGTAACCAGGACGATGACATCATCACCGGTGGCGACGGAGATGACATCATCCACGGTGGCTTCGGAAACGATAAATTGGATGGCGGTGCCAACACTGCGGCAGGGGATACGCTGGATATGGTGGGTAATGTCAGCGGGCCTTTAGACACACCAGATGATATTACCGTCGACCTCTCTGCCACAGCCGATCCTGAGGGTTACATCACCGTCAACAAAAGTTTTGGCAATGGGCTCTTTACCGGTACTGACAGGGTCAAAGGTTTTGAGAATGTCACCACCAATCATGGCAACGATACCCTGATTGGTGACAGTGCCAACAATATTCTGACCAGTGGTGTCGGCAATGACACACTCCGCGGCGGAAACGGAAACGATACGCTCATTGCCGGTGACGGCAACGATACTCTGGAGGGTGGAGCCGGAACCGATACGTTGAACGGCGGGGCGGATGAAGACACCGTTGATTACAGCAATGAAACCAGTTTCGTCACGGTTGACCTGGGCACCGGTAACGCCACCGATGGAGGCGGCAGTAACGACAGTTTGACCGATATTGAGCATATCACAGGCAGTGATCACGGGGATTCACTGACCGGAAGTACAGTCAACAATACCATTGAGGCCGGTAAGGGCGCAGACACGATTTATGCCACCGATGGCAACGATACCCTTGATGGTGGCGACGGCATTGATACAGTGGATTACAACTCTTCTCATTTCAACAGCTCAGCTAACGGCATTACCGCCACCCTGAATGGCTCCGCTAATGGCACAGTAGC
>NZ_JAHHPQ010000407.1:0-24940 GCF_024606245.1 Endozoicomonas sp. SESOKO2 | reverse complement strand
GACCAATTTATTGCAACCGCAGTAGAACAGCCTTAAGTCCGACAGGCTGCTAGAAACGACCACTGACTTTTAACATCTTGCAGTTAACCCTTCTTTGTGCGAAATTCTCCAACGTTTAACAAAAAAGCAACGATAGCTATAGCTCAAGAAGAGCAGTTTGTGATGGTAAACCCATGACTGACTGCTTTAGATCATGAGACTACTGCAATAATAATTAATACAATGTGGAGCTCTGAAGAAAATGGTTGGCTCAAAACCCGATGCAATCAGCCTTTTATTAGCGGTGTTTACAATCGCTGTATTAACAACAGCAGCGACTTCGATCCTGATCTGACAAGCTGACAGTGTAAGCCAGGGACTGGCTTACTGACTTTTTTCACCGTATAACTGTTTTTCTGTTGCCACACCTTTCATGGGAATATCCCAGTCTGCCACAGGAATTGCACTGACTTTCTGACACTCATGTGCTAACCCTATCAGTATCGGTTTACTGCGTTTTCCCAGAAATGCAAAAGTCCGGTCGTAATAACCCGCTCCCATACCGAGGCGATTGCCCTCTTCATCAAAACCAGTGAGTGGCATGAGTACCAGATCCAGAGCTTCCGCCTTAACGGTTTTCTCAAGATCCAGTTCCGGTTCAGCAATTCCGTAACGGTTCTCTACCATTCGGGTATTAGGTCTGTAGAGCTGGAAATACATCTTGTCAGGGTCTTCCTGATCCAGAACCGGAAGATAGCAGAATTTATCTTGCTCCCAGATCGTCCGGGCAATAAATCCGGGATCAATTTCACCATCATTAGCCAGATACAGCGCGATATGCTGACTGTGTCGAAAAACCTCACTGCTACATACGACAGAGGATAGTTTCCTTGCAGCAGCAAGCTGCTGTTCAGCCGACAGGGATTGACGATTGTTACGTAACTGCTTGCGCAGGCTGGCTCGATCCATCTGAGATGACACCCGACATTGTTCTATTCGATTAATATTGTCCACTGCTGGAAGAGAATAAACAATGAGAGAAATGGACAAAGTCTTTAAGAAATCGGCGATTTCTTCCCCAGATAATCAAAAGGCCGCTGATTTCAGCGGCCTTTTGCAATACCCGGTTCCTGCTTAGAACGGAATATCATCATCAAAGTCGTCAAAGCCACCAGCCGTTGCAGCCTGAGGCTGTTGCTGAGGCTGCTGTTGTTGAGCAGGACGCTGTTGAGGCTGATGTTGTAGAGGTTGATGTTGTTGCTGTGGTGCCGCTGCGGGCGCTTGCTGTTGCATCGGCTGTTGGGGTGCACTGTATTGCTGCGGTGCGGGCTGCTGAGAGGCTGGCTGTTGTGTAGCCCTTGGCTGAAACTCACCACCACTGGCAGGCATCCCCATTCCGTCCTGGCGGCTATCCAGCATTTGGAGCTGGCCACTGAAGCCATCAACAACAACCTCTGTCGTGTACTTATCCTGACCGGACTGGTCCTGCCACTTACGGGTTTGCAGCTTACCTTCGATGTAAACCTTGGAACCCTTGCGCAGGTATTGCTGAGCAATTTCAGCCAGCTTTCCGAAAATGACCACCCTGTGCCATTCGGTTTTTTCCTGAGGCTGGCCGGTGTTACGATCTTTCCAGGACTCACTGGTCGCCACGCTCAGGTTAGCTACAGCGCTGCCATTTGGGGTAAAACGGACATCCGGATCATTGCCCAGGTTGCCGATCAGAATGACCTTATTAACACCACGTGCCATCAGTTTCTCCAGTAATTTTTAACATAAACCGTTTTCACTCCCAACAGGAATAAAAACAGGTTTCTGGTTGTAGCTTTCTCATTCATTTATGTCAACACTCACCGTATTGGCGCAGCGCGGCCATATCCACTATTTTTCTGTCCACCTTCAGATAGGCGGTTCTCTCACTATCCAGGACGGTCACTTCCTCAACCCCGGGAATAATGGCCAGCTCCCTGCCAATGGCACGGGCATCCAGGCTCATGGACGAGTCGAGGGCCATCACCATACTGCTGACATAAGGAGGTTGTTTCATGGTAACAGACAATAACCACCAGAGTGCAGTAGGGATTGCACAAACCATCATGACACCAGTCGCACCCCAGTACTGAAACGCCAACCCACCAAGACTGCCGCCCAGGGCCGCCCCCAGAAACTGGCTGGTTGAGTATACGCCCATAGAGGTTCCCCGAGTGCCTGCGGACGACAATTTACTGACCAGAGAAGGTAGTGTAGCTTCCAGAAAATTAAATGCCGCAAAAAACAGGAATATTCCCAGCAGTACACTTTCGACACGCCACATGCCGGCAATGGCTGCCAGCAACACAGTGACCGCACCTACAAAGCACTGTTTCAGGCGACGTTTGGCTTCACTGAAAATAATCACCGGTACGATCATGACAAAGGAGACCGAGAGTGCCACTACGTATATCCAACCGTGTTTTTCCCGGGCCATCCCCAGGATATCTTCCAACATTTGAGGCAAAAACACGAACAGGGCCATCAGGGTGAAATGCAGGGTAAAGATACCGGCCATCAACCTGAGCATTTCCGGATTGCCTACGACATTGCCTACGTCTTTTATACTGACTTTGGTGTTCAGATCAGTACGGGTCACCACTGGAGTTGGTACCATAAACAATAGAATTAGAATGCTTAAGCCCGCCATCACAGCATTACTGCCAAACAACCCCTCCAGCCCCCACCAGCTGGCGAATAGAGGGCCTAATAGCATCGCGATGCAGAATGAGAATCCGATACTGATACCAAATACCGCCATGGCCCGGGTACGGTATTGCTCGCGGGTCAAATCGGCCAGAAGTGCCGTGACGGCTCCGGATACCGCACCAGAACCTTGAAGAATCCGGCCAAAAATGACTCCGTAAATAGAGTCCGCCTGAGCGGCGACGAGACTACCCAGCATAAAGATCATCATACCGGCTATAATCACCGGCTTGCGCCCGAACCGGTCTGACATCCAGCCAAAGGGGATTTGCAGTGCTGCCTGGGTTAATCCATAAGCACCGATAGCAAAACCGGCCAGAGCCGGGGTGGCCCCTTGCAGGTCTTCGGAATAAAGGACCAGAACAGGCAGTACCATAAAGAGGCCAAACATCCTGAATACAAACACCAAAGACAGTGAGACCGTTGATTTCAGTTCCTGCGGAGACATTCCTGACTTCTTATATAACATTGCAAGCGGCTTATATTATCAGGAAAAGCTGTTGAAGTAAGGCACCGTGGGAAGACATTATGCCCGCTGGACTTGCGCCAAAAAAACCTTCCATATACCAACACTTTCCGGCCAATCAGCTATTTTTATTCCTTCCAGAGTAATCATGAAAAAGAAGTTTGCCTATCCCGGGGCAGGCGCATAATTACCCCAGGGAATAAACACAGAGGATTGATCAGCATGACATATCCTGTCCGATACGCCACTTATGTGAGGCTTTTCATGGTGGCAGTGCTTGCCACCACACTCGTGACTCCCACGTCGTCAGAAGCCCATTATGACCGTTATCACCGCCATCGTGATTGTGACCGCTCCGTATTTATTTCCGGTACAGTGCTTTTTGTGGGAGCTTTACTCTTGTATATCGAAATTTCGTCCTGGAATCGTTCAGGCAATACAGAGGATGCTGATACTCAGGAACACACATTGCAATTACCCGTCATCACCTACAAAAAAGAGGCAGCGTTAAAAAACCTTCACTCCGTAGGTATCAGGCTTGCTCCTGCGATAGACCGGAAATGCAAAATACTCGAATTAAAAGGTACCCGCAAGCAACTGAATACCCAAATCGAAGCAGTTATCTGTGACCCCATCTCACGAGTCAAAGGCGTGAATCGGGCTCTTTTAAGTGATATCCAAAAACAATGCCACGTCTGGTTCAGCAGAAACAGAATGGTATTTCCCCATGAAGTCAGTGGTTTTGATCTTAAAGAAGCCTTTAATGTTGTGCTTCCTGAACTGGTATACCGAGCTAAAATTCTGACCCTGTCCACCTATCAGGTATCACTGAATAACGATCATAAAAAGGACGCCACAGAAGATATGAGTTACTTCAGCATAACTATGAGCGGCTTCCAACCCAACGAGCACTTTAAAACCTGTTATCACTATCCAAGGAGTGCCGGAATGAACCCTCCCATGATGGACTCTAATGGCGAACTGGTTTTTAAACTGCCAAAACAGGGCGTTACTCATCTGCATCAGGACGGACACGCCGAGTACATCCTGGCAACCCACCTGTCGGTCAACCAGGCTAACATCGCTTACGCCTGGAAGCTGGGCGCTCCCTGGCCACCGCTGCCCGCGCCGGTCAGATTAACAGCAGCAGCCGGGGAGATTATGCCCATTCACGTTATTGATCAAGAACAAACAAACGAAAGTACCCGTCTTCAGGTTAAGGGAGAGAGGAGTATCACTGGTGACTGAACTCATCGCGGTCGATAGCAAATGGAGACCAGGCCTGACGTGTTGGCATCACCTCAACACGGTTAATGTTGATGTGCTCCGGCAAAGTTGCAATATAAAACATTTGCCCGGCAATATCTTCGGAGCTCAGAGGTGTGGTGCCACGGTATAAGTTATCTGATGCCTCCTGGTTTCCTTTGGTGCGCACCAGTGTGAATTCCGTCTCTGCAATGCCTGGCGATAGATCAGTAACACGTACCCCCGTCCCCTGCAGATCGCACCTCAGGTTGTAGCTGAATTGCTTAACAAATGCCTTACTGGCACCATAAACATGGCTTCCCGGATAAGGCCATTGACCTGCTATTGAGCCCACATTGATGATGGTAGCACCGGCCCCGGTCCTGATTAAGGCAGGCAAGAGTGCGTGTGTGACATTGACCAAACCGGTAACGTTGGTATCTATCATGGTGTGCCAGTCATCAAGATCAACCTCGGGGGCGCCCTGAGGCGCCAGTGCCAGACCTGCATTGTTAACCAGGGCTGTAACCTCTGAAAATTCTTCTGGCAAGGACTCTACTGCTTTAATCACGGCTTCTGAATCCCGCACATCCAGTTGCATCACATGCACTGGAACACCCAGAGTCTCTCTGAGATCCAAAAGCCTTTCTAAACGACGTCCCGATAAAACCAGCGACCACCCCTCTTTTGCGAATTTTTGTGCGGCAGCTTTACCAAAACCGGAGGTTGCGCCGGTAATAAATGCAACTTTCTTCATAATGATTTCCTTGTTAAATCATAATTGTGAGCAGTGCCAACATCATCAAAATGGGCGCTACCGTGTTTTTAGGTGATGAACCCGGGTATAAATCGAACAATTTTTTTCCCAACAGACTGCCCAGCATGGCAACGGGAAAGAGAAGCAAGCTGAACTGAATAGACTGGGCCGAGACAGCATCGACGAAGAGCAATCCCAGCAGAGATACCGCCGAACTCAAGATAAAAAACAGTATCGCCGTAGCTCTTATTTCATTTGCCTTTAACGATAGGTTTAAGAGATACAACACCAGTGGCGGGCCACCCGCTGAAGCCGTGGTCATCCCAAACCCTGACACTGCACCGGCGAGCAAGGCGTAGCGATGGTTAAGCCATGTCAACCGCAGATCAAACAGGATCAAAGCACCGGCAATCAATGAGAAACCTGCAATCATCATCTTTAGTTCATCTGCCGAGATGGCGGAGATAAACAAAAGCGAAACAGGTATTGCACCTAACATGCCCAATGTGAGCATGGTCAGCAGACGTCGATTAACCTGCGTCCTGATTCCTGATAACAGACAGAGACTACTGAGCAGATCAAGTGTCAGAGCAATCGCAATTGCATCAAATGGGGAATACACAAGGCTTAGACACAAGGCAGCAATAATGGCAAAGCCAAAGCCACTGTAGCCCCTTACTAATCCGGCAAAAAAAACAAATACCGTTGCTAAGCCCATTATCCATTCCATTACGTACTGCGAGTTGATGCCATCAATGTAATGAGCCCGGAGCCTATCCTATAGAGCCAGTTTTTCAGATTGTCTGAGTCAGTAGCGCCACCCCGTACCCTGACACAAGGCTTTTTTTAAACTGTCCCTACATCCTCTTTCATGTTTCTCGCCAAGATAGCGGCAAAACACAAACGAAGGCTCAATACTCCGCAGGAGAATGAAAATGGATGTATTTGAAACAAATGTATCAAATCAGCACGTCATAGACTTGGATAAACACGTATTCCATTCCTGGTCTGTACAAGATTCAGCAGCACCAATAGCTATTGCCGGTGCACAAGGATGTAACCTGTGGGACTTCGAAGGGAAGCAGTATCTGGATTTTAGTAGCCAGTTAGTCAACACCAATATTGGCCACCAACACCCAAAAGTTATTGATGCCATCAAGGCACAGGCTGAGTCCCTGGTGACCATAGCGCCAGCAACAGCTAACCTTGCCCGGGGTGAAGCAGCCAAACGCATACTGGATAAAGCACCCGGTAATTTTAACAAGGTGTTTTTTACCAATGCAGGCGCTGATGCCAATGAAAATGCGATTCGCATGGCAAGACAATTTACCGGTCGTGACAAGGTGCTCTCTGCCTACCGCTCATACCACGGCAATACCGGCTCAGCTATCGCTGCCACAGGCGACTTTCGCCGCGTACCTAATGAATACAGCCGCGGGCATGTGCACTTTTTTAACCCTTATTTCTACCGCACTGAGTTCAACGCAAAGACTCAGGAAGAAGAGTGTAAACGAGCCCTGCAGCACCTTAAACGAGTGATTGAATGTGAAGGACCCGATTCCATTGCGGCTATTCTTCTGGAGACAATCCCCGGCACAGCCGGTTTCCTGCTGCCACCGGAAGGCTACTTGAAAGGGGTTAGAGACCTGGCCACCGAGCATGGTATACAGCTGATCTTCGACGAAGTAATGGTTGGATTCGGTCGCACTGGCCGTTGGTTTGCCTTTGAGCACTTTAACGTTATCCCGGATCTGGTCACCTTCGCTAAAGGGGTTAACTCAGGCTATGTCCCTGCTGGCGGCGTTGTCGTAAGCGAGCCGATCTCGGAGTATTTCAAGAGCAACTTCTTTATGGGCGGCCTCACTTATTCGGGCCATCCACTGGCAATGTCTGCTATTGTCGCAACCCTGGATGCGATGGAAGAAGAAGGCATTGTTCGCTACGCCGATGAGGTAGGAAACACGGTTCTGGGACCCGCACTGATCGATCTGATGGAAAAGCACAATAGCATAGGAGACATTCGCGGCAAGGGCATGTTCTGGGCCCTGGAGCTGGTCGAGGACAGAACAACACGAGAGCCTTTAAGTAATGAGAAAATGGCTTCCCTTAAAGCCAAACTAACCGACAAGGGCCTTCTTTCTTTTATAGTGAACAACCGTATTCACGTAGCACCACCTCTTATTGTTAAACCCAATGAGATTGCTCAGGGTGTAGCCATTATTAGCCAGGTACTCTCGGATTTTGATTAAACATTAGTAATAAAGACGCCAGGGCAGTTGTCCTGGCGTTGGTGCCTCCAAAGATCGAAAATGTTAGCCCTCCAGAGCTCTTGCCAGTTGTTCAACCCCTGGGGTAATAAGCGCTTTATCAATGGCATGAAAGCCGAGTCTGAAAAAAGTATTGATTTCGGGGTTGGCTTGTTGCTGCCCCATAAAATGTGAATATCCTGTCTCTATCAGAACCCCGCGTTGAGAAGCTCTGGACGCCAGTCGTTGACTGCTTATTTGGTTGGGTGTTTCTAACCACAAGGCATTGCAATAATTGCCCATGGCCAGTCGCTTACAATCCGGAAGATAGTGCTCAACCGCTTGATTAATCTCGTGCCAGCGTTGGCGGGTGTTGTCTTTGAAGCGCCGCAGGAAGCTGTCGTAGTAGCCCTGTGAAATAAAGTGCGCCATTTCCATTTGCACCCGGCTGGGCGGGTGGCGATACATTAAGCGACGCAGTGTGCGCAACTCATAGATCAACTCTTCCGGGGCAACGATATAACCGAGGCGAAGCCCGGGTGCCAATGTCTTGGAAAAACTACTGACGTAGACAACACGGTTGTTCTTATCCAATGCTTTCAGTGCAGGTAAGGGGTCCCACTCAGAGTTGCTGTCTGAGTCGTAATCATCCTCAATAATGATGGCGTCGTTTTTTTGCGCTAAATGTAAAAGGTCACACCGGCGTTGTTTACTCATAGTCACCCCCGTTGGAGCCTGATGACTCGGTGTAACATAGAAATAATCACAGATGGATGACAGTTCGTTCAGCACCAGTCCGTCCTGATCGACGGTGTGCGGATGAAGCTGAGCCCGGGCCAAACTAAAAATATTGTTTGCTTCTTTATAACCAGGGTTTTCCACCCCTACTCGAGTGTGTTTATCCATCAACATTTTGGAGAGCAAATACAGGGCGTTCTGCGAGCCAACCGTAATTAGAATCTCATCGCTCTTGGCGTGAATACCTCGCTGAGGAAGTACCCGGGTCCGGATCTGCTCTACCAATAGCTCCACATCCTTATCGACTTTGTCACACAGCCAACTATGATCTTTCGGGTCCGCAATCACCTTACGAGTAGATTCCCGCCATTGCGCCAGAGGGAAATCATTAATGCTCGGTTGCCCATAAATAAAAGGATATTGATAACAGCTCCAGTGTGAGGGTTTCACTATACGAGGGAAAGCGTCAGTAGAAACCTTGAGTCGTCGGCTCCAGTTTGCTGCATTAGCGGGGTTATCTGCCTCAAAATGGTTCAACTCTTGTTCCACCTCTTCAAGTCTGGAGGAGTATTTTTCCGACAGATAATAACCACTTCTTGGCTTACTTATAAGATAACCGTCGTCTGATAAGCCTTCATAGACCAGTGACACGGTATTACGTGAGACCTTCAATTGACTTGAAAGCTTGCGGCAGGAAGGTAGCGCCTCATCAGCAGAGAAGACACCTTCAAGTATTGCCTTAACCAGGTACTCTCTTACCTGCTCCTGCAAACTTCTCTTCGAATCAAACTCAATGAAACAGCTGTAATTTATCCCCATGGAGTAAACCTTTTGGATATTTTTATTCATTGCATTCGATTGACTCCAGCAAGAAGCAAGCCAATATACTAAATTAGTCGTATTAACTTTATTTTCTACCAGCTGTCCCAATCAGCCCGGTAAATTGGCTCTAACCCATTCATCTTTCTCATCTCTAAAGTGAAGGCGTTCACAAATCACAGCAAGTAACAAATTATGAGACATGGAATAAAACTTAGAAAATGGGTAGCCGTTGCCGCAGCAACGATGTCTTTAGGCATGTCCAGTGTGATTGTTGCCGATGAGTCGCCATCTTTCGCCAGCAAGGGGATAAAGGTAGCGACAGAGGATAACTATTCTCCGTTCAACTTTATCGATAAAGGCAAGCCGACCGGAATCAATAAAGATCTTCTGGATGAACTTCGCGACTACTCTGACTTCAAAGTAAAACAAGAGATTCTGCCCTGGACAGGCCTTCTGGCATCCGTTTCGGCAGGTCAGTATGACCTTGCCCTCACGGGTGCCATCATCACTGACGCTCGTCTGAAAGTATTCGATTTCACTCCACCCATCGCCTCCGCACAGCACTATTTCGTTGCCCGCGCAAAAGACGACAGCATCAATACCATCGCGGATCTGGATGGGAAAAGAGTTGGCTTGCAGGCAGGCAGTGCCCTGTTGGAAAGACTTCCTGAGTTAAAAACCATGCTTGAAGCACAAGGCAAGAAACTGGGTAAAGTGGTTGAATATCAATCCTACCCTGAAGCCTACGCCGATCTGGCTAATGGTCGCATCGATTACGTGATTAACAGTATCGTGAATATAAATGAGCTGGTAAAAACCAAGCCCGGGGTATTCAAGAAAGGTGAAGCTGTATCCGGCCCTGGCTTTGTCAGTTGGCCTGTCCCGAAAGACAGTCCTGAACTGCTGGCCTACCTGACCGACTTCTTTGCACACCTGAAAGAGACTGGTCGCATGGCTGAATTGCAAGAGAAATGGTTCGGTGAATCCTTTGATGAACTGCCAGCCAACGCCATCGTCTCCGTTGAACAGTATCAAAAATTGACTGCAGTACAATAAACCACTCGTCATAGTTCAGTGACGGCCAGGACTCAAATACGACTACTCCCGGGAGCCTGGTCTTACCTAAAAAACAACGTTAATACTACTGCAGACAGGTAGGTGTATATGGATTACTACGGATGGATGCAATTGCTTCAGGGAGCATGGACCACTGCATGGATATCAATGGTATCCATCGCACTCGGAGTGGTTATCGGACTCGTGATAGCGCTCATTCGAATGGCAAAATTACCGATTATCGATCAGATATTAGGTGTCTATGTCAGTTGGGCCAGAGCCACACCACTGGTCACATTAGCCTTGTTCATCTTCCTCTCTTTCCCATCGTTTGGCATCAATCTCGATAAACACTTCTCGGCCATCCTGTGTTTAACACTGAATACTTCGGCATTTAATGCCGAGATCTGGAGAAATGCATTCCTCAACTTCTCTAGCGGACAGAAAGAGGCTGCCGAAGCCCTGGGTATGCGACGAATGACCTACTTCAGACGCATCATGTTCCCTCAAATGGTGGTCATGAGCCTGCCCGCACTGGTCAACGAGATGTCTTTCCTGATCAAAGGCAGCCCGGCGATTGCCGTCATTGGCGTGGTTGACCTGACTCGCGTTACCAACCGAATCGCAGCAGTCACTTATGAACCTCTCCTTCCTATCCTCTGCGCTGGCATTCTTTACATGTGCATCATAGGCGTGCTGATCAAATTACAACAGATGGCCGAGAGAAAGGCTAACTATCTGGCTGGCTGACAATAAGGAGTAGTTATGACTGAATGGGAAATAATCTGGCAGCAAAGAGAGATCTTTATCTCGGGTTTTGGTAATACCTTTGCACTATTTTTTGCCGGGTCAATCGCAAGTTTCATTCTGGGTGTGACCCTGCTCTACACTCTCGAAAATGGCTCGAAAGGTGTTAAAGGTAGCGTGATTCTGGTCATCAACATGATGCGCACCCTGCCCTTCCTGATTCTGGCTTACCTGTTGTACTATGGTTTACCCCAGGCCGGTATCCGCATGGATGCCTTTACCGCGGGCCTGATCTCCCTGAGCCTTTATCATGGCACCTATTTTTGTGAGATTTTCAGAGGCATTCGCAAGGGATTAGACTCAGGCCTGATGGAAGCAGCCCAGGCTTGTGGCTTCTCCAGGTTCAAGACCTTTACCCGCATCATCATACCCAATGTGTTGTTGAGATCCGTGCCGCTCATTGCCAATCAGCTGATCATCTGCCTGAAAGACACTGCCTTTCTATGCATTATTACTGTCGGCGAGATCACAGCGGCAGCTAACAGTATTCAATCAACCTACTTCATCCCGCTTAACGCATTTATTGTGGCTATCGCTCTGTATTGGATTATCAGTATCGCCATTGAACAGGTCAGCAAAATCACACTTAATAAAGTTCAGGATAGAGGGCTAAGCCATGCTTAATGAAAAGATTCACACCGGGCCAGTTGAAACCCCGAAAACCGTTCAAGAAACGTCACCTGTTGTAGAACTGCCTGTCCGATATCCAAAATCAGAATCGAATGCCCAGGATATTGTCAAGGTGGTGAACCTATCCAAACAGTTTGACGGGATCGAGGTGCTCAGAGACATTAATCTCACGATCAAAAAGGGAGACGTTGTCAGTATCCTGGGCTCTTCCGGCTCAGGTAAGTCCACTTTGCTCCGTTGTATGAACTGGCTTGAACAACCAGAACGGGGCAGCATCCATTTAGGTGATGAACGTATTGGTATCAATCCTGCTACCAGAAAACCACTAAAATACAAAGAGCTCGCCAAGATTCGCGAGCGTATCGGCATGGTATTTCAAAGCTTCAACCTCTGGCCCCATCTCACTGTGCTCAGGAATGTAATGGAAGCCCTGTTGCACGTTAAGAAGATGCCAAAAGTTGAGGCGGAAAAGATTGCCAGAGCGCAATTAGAAAAGGTTGGTATGTCTCATAAACTCGACAGCTACCCAAGCATGTTATCGGGCGGTCAAAAACAGAGGGTCGCTATCGCCCGCGCCCTGGCTATGGAGCCAGAGGTGTTACTGTTTGATGAACCCACCTCAGCCCTTGACCCTGAACTGGTTGATGAGGTTCTGACCGTGATGCAGTCCTTATCGAAAGAGGGTTACACCATGGTGGTGGTAACACACGAAATGGAGTTTGCCAGAAACGTCTCAAGTCAGGTGGTGTTCCTGGAAAAAGGCATCCTGATTGAAAAATGCCCACCAGAAAAGTTCTTCACTCATCCGGATTCACCTCGGGTAAGACAGTTTTTGAAGCTGGATGGTGCCTGACTTCAAAATCAAAACTGGGAACATAAAGCTCTGGATTGCAGGGCTTTTAGCCGTTTTGCTGAGTGTTTTTCTTTTCAAGCAACGCAAAACTGCTGGTCAGCGACTCTGCCAAGTTAATATTTTTTTCTTCCATAAGTGCTTCCAGCGCAGGATAAAGAGCACCCAGTTGCTTTTCGAGCGTGTCTCTAATGGTGTCGACGATCACCTGCGTGCCTCGCTCAATTTCAATGTTGGCCCAATCACCTGCTTTTTTATCACTAAATGTTGTGACTCTTCGGGTCTCGGGAATCAACCAGACTTCAAAACAATCGTTCTTCTTGTCGACATCAGATAAAGTTAAGCTGCAACCATTAATCGCTATATAGCCCTTAGGGAAAATGTATTGTCCCCACTCATGGTCGTAGACAAACCGCACCCGACAGTTTCCCTCGATTTCTTCTAGTGCAAGAATTTGGGCCCGGAAGTCGATGTGTCCGGATAAAGGGTGTCCGCCAATTTCTGCTCCGTCGATGGCTGCGCGTTCAACATTCACGCTCTGGCCACTGACATAACCCCCTAATGTCGTTACCTGCAAGCTTTGTAAAATGACATCAAATCTGGCCCGAGTCGGGCTGACAATGTCTGTTACCGTCAGGCAAACACCGTCAACCGCAACACTGGCTCCTGTATTCAACCCCTGACAAAAGTTTTCTGGAAATTCAATGTCAAAGGTTCTGATACTATCGTGATCATCCACACGTTCAATCTTAGCCGTGCCTTGAACAATGCCTGTAAACATTCTATTGGCTCCATCACTTTTGATTCACTAGCAGGGTATACGCATAGGACTGTTAGCAGGATCTTCGACAGTGTTTCTTAAGGCGGTCAATAGAAACTGTAATTTAATGTCTGCACCAAAAATATTACACGACTATTGCTTAAAGTGCTTTAATTCTCTCCAGCTTGCTGTCGGACAGCTATTAACATGGGTTTGCGTGAGTAAAGTCTATATAATTGCTCCTTTGCCTGACAGATGGTACTGAGGGACTGGCTTTGGACACGATCACCGTACGGGGTGCAAGAACCCATAACCTGAAGAACATCGATCTGGATATGCCCCGGGACAGCCTGATTGTCATCACCGGTCTGTCCGGATCAGGAAAGTCGTCACTGGCCTTCGATACCCTTTACGCCGAGGGTCAGCGTCGCTATGTGGAATCGCTGTCAGCCTATGCACGCCAGTTTCTCTCGATGATGGAAAAGCCGGATGTCGACCACATTGAAGGTTTGTCACCCGCCATCTCCATTGAACAAAAGTCCACCAGTCATAACCCACGCTCAACCGTTGGCACCATCACTGAAATATACGACTACCTGCGTTTATTGTTTGCCAGAACCGGCACACCCCGATGCCCTGAGCATCACTTACCGCTGGAAGCCCAGACTGTCAGCCAGATGGTGGACCAGGTACTGGCGTTGCCAGAGGGTACTAAACTGATGCTGCTAGCCCCCGTAGTCAGGGATCGAAAAGGTGAACACCTCCATGTTTTCAGTGAACTGAGGGCCCAGGGTTTTATTCGCGCCCGGATTGATGGCATTGTCACCGACCTCGACAATCCACCCGAGCTGGACAAGAAGAAAAAACACACCATTGAAGTAGTGGTTGATCGCTTCAAGGTGAGAGAAGACCTGCAGTTGCGTCTGGCAGAATCTTTTGAAACAGCTCTGGAGCTCACCGACGGGCTTGCAGCGGTCAGCTTTATGGACGGTGAGCAGCATGACATTGTTTATTCTGCCCGCTTTGCCTGCCCGTCCTGTGGCTATAGCATCAATGAACTGGAGCCTCGCATGTTCTCGTTCAACAACCCGGCGGGAGCTTGCCCCAGTTGTGATGGGCTGGGGGTCAAGCAGTTTTTTGATGAAGATCGTATTGTCCAGCACCCGGAGTTAACCCTGGCAGAAGGCGCTATTCGTGGCTGGGATCGCCGCAGCGTCTATTACTTTCACCTGTTGAAGTCGCTGGCTGCTCACTTCGGCTTTGACATTGATACCGCTTTTGATGATCTTACTGCGGAACAACAGACCATTATTCTTCATGGCTCCGGCGAAGAGCAGATTGATTTTAGTTACGTCAACGATCGGGGCGATGTTTACAAAAAGCGCCATCGCTTTGAAGGCATTATCCCCAACTTTGAACGCCGCTTCCGGGAGACGGAATCCCAGTCTGTGCGTGAAGAGCTTTCCAAGTACCTCAGCACACAGCACTGTCCAGGTTGTAAAGGCACTCGTCTTCGCCAGGAATCAAGACATGTCTTTATCGAAGATGAAACACTGCCCGATTTGGTGAGACTCCCGGTAGAACGTGCACTTGCATATTTCGAACAACTTAGTTTGCCCGGTCAGAAAGGGGAGATTGCTGAAAAAATCCTGAAAGAGATCTGCGATCGTCTAAGCTTCCTGGTGAATGTGGGCCTTAACTACCTGACACTTGATCGAAGTGCGGATACCCTGTCCGGGGGTGAAGCCCAGCGGATTCGACTGGCCAGTCAGATTGGTGCTGGTCTGGTGGGTGTTATGTATATTCTGGACGAGCCGAGTATTGGATTGCACCAGCGGGATAACGAACGCCTTTTGAATACACTGACCCGTCTTCGCGATCTGGGCAATACGGTGATTGTCGTAGAACATGACGAAGACGCTATTCGAACTGCCGACCACGTTATCGATATCGGTCCGGGTGCCGGGGTTCATGGCGGTGAAATTATTGCCCAAGGCACGCCTGCCCAAATTATGGATCATGAAAAGTCAGTCACCGGCCAGTACCTGAATGGCACGAAAGCCATTGCGATTCCTGAAAAACGTACAAGAGCGGATAAAAATAAGCGGATTAAACTCACGGGCTGCTCCGGCAATAACCTGAAGAATGTCACACTGGAAATCCCGGTGGGGCTGATGACCTGTGTCACCGGCGTTTCCGGTTCAGGAAAGTCTACCCTCATCAACAATACCTTGTACCCTATTGCTGCCCAAGTCCTGAATAGTGCCACCACTTTAACAGCATCAAAACACAAGAAGATCAGCGGCCTGAATCACTTCGACAAATGCATTGATATTGATCAAAGCCCTATTGGTCGCACGCCAAGATCCAATCCTGCAACCTACACAGGCATTTTTACCGCCATTCGTGAACTGTTTGCCGGAACCCAGGAAGCCCGCTCCCGTGGCTATAAACCCGGTCGTTTCAGCTTTAACGTTAAGGGTGGTCGATGTGAAGCCTGTCAGGGCGACGGTGTCATTAAGGTAGAGATGCATTTTCTGCCGGATATTTACGTACCCTGTGACGTCTGCAAGGGCAAACGATACAACCGTGAAACCCTGGACGTTAAATACAAGGGCAAGAATATTCATGAAGTCCTGGAGATGACCGTCGAAGAAGCTCTGGAATACTTTGAACCCATTCCTGCCGTTAAACGCAAACTGCAAACCCTTATGGATGTTGGTCTGTCGTATATCCATCTGGGGCAGAACGCTACCACGCTCTCCGGAGGTGAGGCACAACGGGTGAAGCTGGCTAAGGAACTTTCCAAGCGGGATACCGGAAAAACCCTTTATATTCTTGATGAACCCACCACAGGGCTGCACTTCCACGATATTGAACAGCTACTGGCAGTTCTGCACAGGCTACGAGATCGCGGTAATACCGTGGTAGTGATTGAGCACAATCTGGATGTGATCAAAACAGCAGACTGGATCGTTGATCTGGGACCCGAGGGAGGTGACGGCGGGGGCCAAATCATTGCCGGGGGTCCACCTGAAGTGGTGGCCGAAAGCACAGCCTCCCATACCGGCCGCTTCCTGAAGCCGATGCTAAAGTAAACTGATCCATAACCCGGCTCTGAGATGCAAACAGAGCCCACCCTATACAGCCAGTGCCAGGGCGCTCATTAGTTGCTTTTATGCATTGAAGCTGACAGCTCAATGGAGGATGATTCTTCCCTTGAAATTGCACCTTGAGAAAGGGGTCTGACCCACTGTATTCAGTCAACAGGACGCATACCACTTTTTCTTTCGCTCTAGGTATCTCGGCTTAAGCACTTTAAGGAGTCCACTATGTGGGGCAAGAACAGCTCAGAAAACAGTTTGATCAGCAGCACCAGAAATGATGACACTATCACGCTGATTGCTGCAGGCACTGAAGTTGAAGGCGATATCCGTTTCCGTGGCACCGTTCATGTTGAAGGTAAAATCAAGGGCAATGTCAGTTCCAATGATGGCAAACTGCAGCTGATCGCCGGCAGCCGTGTAGAAGGCAATATGACTGCTGCCCATATAGTCATCAATGGTCGTGTCACTGGCGACGTTTTCGCCACTGACAAGCTGGAGCTTTCAGCCGATGCCCATGTAGAAGGCAACGTATATTACGATGTGATGGAAATCGCGGCCGGGGCTGCCATCAATGGCAAGATGGAGCGTATGCACAAAAGCGGAGAACTGTTGCTCAATACCTCTGAGGAGGAGGAAGAAGCCAAGATCAAGCAACTCGAGTCTACCTGATCCTCTGAGAGGAAACTCGAGGCCATTTTTATGGAAATACACTTACTCAAAAAGCAAAACATTGATCCAGATCAATTCCTGGATAGGCGTAAATACTTATAGTACAAACCACAGGAGTGAGAGCAAATAGACAATAAGAACAATTTCACAATAAAAAATAATACATGGAACCAAGAATAAAAATCATAACACCTTGATGTAACCAGACCATAAAAAGCCAGATTCGATAAGGGTCTGGCTTTTTATTTTATTATCTGTGAAACCAGAAACCCTGCCAGCACAATTACACCAAAAATCACCACCAAAAAATCGTTCCCGGGGTTTCGGTACCGTCTGAGTACATTGGACTTATAAAGCCCTACGACCGGAACAAAGAAAAGGATAATCGCCATCATGGGAGCCACTATGGCATCCATGATCAACAGAATACTCCAGTCACCGACGCCGGCAATCCAGCATCCCAGGGCTACCAGAAAAAGACTCAAGCCCCTGGAGCTGCCAGAAGGAAGCGTCAACTCACTGGGCCTGAGCTTCTCTAACCCCACACTGAACAAGCTATCAATGACTTCAATAGTGCCAAGAAAGAAACCAAAGAAAGAGGTTAAAATCGCCACAAAGGCGATAACAGGTGCCAGACTCGAGAAAATAAAGTTGCCAGGTTGATTAGCCAGGATGGAGAGAGTCGGGAGATTTTGAGCTTTCGCAAGCTCTATCTGTTCTGGCGTCAGAGCCAATATACATGAAAGTACAAAAAATAATGTAATAAGCAGTAAAAGCAGAGAACTTTTGAAGTGAATCTGGTCGGTCTTGGCGATGCACTGGTGAAGCTCAGGGATTTGACGCCGGTATGATTGAGCAAAGGATGAACAAACAGGTGCATGATAGAAAGAAAACACCAGCACAGGCAAAGTCAGAAGAAAGGTTGTTACGATGTCCGTCATAGGTACTTCCTGTCGGAGAAAATCCATTCGCCACTGAGGGATCAAATACAAACCTATACACAACAATGTGAGTGCCAGAGGAAACACCAGACTGCTGATAAGTGTCAAAAGCTTCTGCTCTGAACCACAAAAAAGGGAAATCATGCCAACGACCAGCAAAAACACGAGCAAAGGTCTGTTTACTTCACCCGCCCATTCAAGCTGATTGATCAGAAAGCTCTCGGTAACGTTTGAAATGCCAATCGTGTAGAGCAGTAAAACAGGAAACATCGACAAAAAGCAGATCAGCATCAACCACTGGCCGACTTTATTGCCAAATCTCTCTCTTACAACACTGCTGATATCACTATCAGGTTTTCGGGAAGACAAAAAGAATCGGGTTAACCCTCTATGGGTAAGAAATATCATGGGGCCACTGACCAGAGCCATGAACAGAAGAGGCCATATACCACCACTGCCTGCCGCTATGGGAAGGTAAAGAAGCCCTGCACCAATACCTGTACCTACGTGACTGAACATCCAGCCTGTATCCCTGGCAGTCCATTCTGATTTGGAGTATTTTCCGATAGAACGTTTGACTTCAACACCCTGATTTGACATAGACCCTCGAACAGCAGAACAGCAATGCTTATGCAGTATAGACAGTGGAAAGACGGTTCGAGTTCCCCTGTCATTGTCAGCTGGGTCAATTCAGGAAAGGCTTCACTTGCCTGACTGAGTTTCAAGTTTCAAAAAAAACCGGACACAAGGTCCGGTTTTTTTTTGAAAGAGTAAAACTTACTCTTCAGTAGCTTCCGCTTCAGCCACTGGACGATCCAGCAACTCAACAATAGCCATAGGCGCATTGTCACCCTTACGGAATCCGCACTTCAGGATACGGATATAACCGCCCGGGCGCTCTTTGAAACGAGGGCCCAGTTCGGAGAACAGCTTACCAACAGTCTCTTTGTTACGGAGACGATCAAACGCCAGACGACGGTTGGCTACGCTGTCTTCCTTGGCCAGGGTGATCAGCGGTTCAGCAACACGGCGCAGCTCTTTAGCTTTCGGCAGTGTCGTTTTGATTACTTCATGCTCTACCAGGGAAGCAGTCATGTTCTTGAACATCGCCTTGCGATGTGAACTGTTCCGGTTGAGCTTGCGGCCACTCTTACGATGACGCATGGCACAAACTTCCTCATTCTACCATCTGCCCTGCACCCACTCTGTTGGAGTGAGTGAAAAAGCCAATGGCTGCTTAAGCAGAAATCTTGTCGTCGCCCTTCAGGCTGGCCGGTGGCCAGTTGTCGAGACGCATACCCAGGCTCAGACCACGGGAGGCCAGAACGTCCTTGATCTCGGTCAGGGACTTCTTACCCAGGTTCGGGGTCTTGAGCAGTTCAACCTCAGTGCGCTGAATCAGGTCACCAATGTAGTAGATGTTTTCTGCCTTCAGGCAGTTAGCACTACGTACGGTCAGTTCGAGATCATCCACAGGGCGCAGCAGAATAGGATCAACTTCATCCTCTTCCTTAACTGGCTCTGGTTCAGGCTCGCCTTCCAAATCAACGAATACAGCCAGCTGCTGTTGCAGAATGGTTGCAGCACGACGGATAGCTTCATCCGGGTCCAGAGTACCGTCGGTTTCCAGATCAAGAACCAGCTTGTCCAGATCGGTACGCTGCTCAACACGAGCGCTTTCAACGACATAGGAGACGCGGTAAACAGGGCTATAGGTGGCATCCAGTTGCAGACGGCCAATAGCACGAGTCTCTTCTTCATCCTGATGACGGCTGTCAGCAGACTCATAACCGCGGCCACGCGCTATTCTTAGCTGCATGTTCAAGTCGCCTTTCTCATTCAGATTGGCGATCACATGATCCGGGTTTACGATTTCAACATCGTGGTCCAACTGGATATCCGCAGCAGTCACAGGGCCGGAACCTTTTTTGGTCAGACTCAGTGTTGCTTCGTCACGGCCGGTCATGCGAATGGCAAGACCTTTGAGGTTCAGCAGGATGTCAATAACATCTTCCTGAACACCTTCAATCGCACTGTATTCATGCTGTACACCATCAATCTCAACTTCAGTCACGGCACAGCCGGGCATGGAAGAAAGAAGGATACGACGCAAAGCATTGCCCAAGGTATGTCCAAAACCACGCTCAAGCGGTTCCAGAGTTACCTTAGCGCGCGTCAGGCTAATTTCCTCGACATCAATGTGTCTAGGAGTAAGAAATTCAGTAACCGAATTCTGCATGGATGTTACACCCCACCTAACTGTCTATCCCTTACTTGGAGTACAGCTCGACGATCAAGTTTTCGTTGATGTCGGCTGACAGGTCACTCCGCTCGGGCAGCACCTTGAAGGTACCTTCCTTTTTGCTGGCATCAACTTCAACCCAGGTAGAAAACCCACGCTGAGCGGCCAGTTCAAGGGCTGCATTAATACGCAGCTGGTTTTTAGCCTTTTCGCGGATGGCGACAACATCGCCAGGCTGAACCTGATAGGAAGGAATGTTTACTGTCTTTCCATTTACCAGGATGGCTTTGTGGCTTACCAGCTGACGTGCTTCGGCACGGGTGGAACCGAATCCCATGCGGTAAACTACATTATCAAGGCGAGACTCAAGCAGTTGCAAGAGGTTTGCACCAGTTGCACCTTTCTTGCGATCAGCGGCCTTATAGTAGTTACGGAACTGCTTCTCCAGTACGCCATAGATACGACGAACTTTCTGCTTTTCACGAAGCTGTACACCGTAGTCAGAAAGACGGCCACGACGCTGACCGTGCTGACCTGGAGCTATTTCTGCTTTGCACTTTGACTCGAGTGCACGGACGCCGCTCTTCAGAAAAAGATCAGTGCCTTCACGACGAGACAGTTTGCACTTTGGACCAATATATCTAGCCATTTATACCGACTCCTGCTTATACACGACGCTTTTTAGGCGGACGACAACCGTTGTGGGGGATCGGGGTAACATCAGTGATGTTAGTGATCTTATAACCACAAGCGTTCAATGCGCGTACAGCGGATTCGCGGCCAGGACCAGGTCCTTTCACGCAGACATCCAGATTCTTCAGACCGTATTCAGCGGCAGCCTGACCTGCACGCTCGGCAGCAACCTGGGCTGCAAACGGCGTGCTCTTACGAGAACCACGAAAACCGGAACCGCCGGCTGTGGCCCAGGCCAGAGCATTGCCCTGACGATCGGTAATAGTCACGATAGTGTTGTTAAAAGAAGCGTGGATGTGAGCTACTCCGTCAACAACCTGCTTTTTAACCTTCTTACGTGAACGAGTACCTGGCTTTGCCATATCAGAATAAATCCTGTTTCATAAGAACGGTATTACCATTCTTAATTGATACTTACTTACGAATAGGCTTGCGAGGACCCTTACGGGTGCGAGCATTCGTCTTGGAACGCTGACCACGAACCGGCAGACTGCGACGGTGGCGGATACCACGGTAGCAACCCAGATCCATGAGGCGTTTAATGTTCATGCTGATTTCACGACGCAGATCACCTTCAACATCCAGCTTGGCGATTTCGCCACGCAGGGATTCCAGTTGATCTTCGCTCAGATCAGCGATTTTGGCTTCTGGCTTAACGCCAGTGGATTCGCACAGCTTTTTGGCTGTGGTCTTGCCGATGCCGAATATGTAGGTCAACGAGATAACAGCATGTTTGTTATCCGGAATGTTGACGCCAGCAATACGGGCCATTCAATCGTCTCCGTTTGTTTTCTCCGTGAGTTCATCCTTGTCTTTAAAGACAGGGACATTTTGAGTTCACGGTTATTTTCGCCTGTAGACTTACTTGACCAACTTTACAGCCAGCCATGCGACATTTATCGACTTCGCAATCTATAGGCAGATAACACGGACCGGAGCAGCACCTGAAGATACTGTTGAGAATGCGACGAAGCACGCCCATCCAGTCCATTGTTAGATGCTTACACAACTAACAGGTCGAAAGGCGGAAATTTTAATCCCACCTACGACAAAATACAACCGCTCATGATGCTCATGAGCGGTTGTATTTATCTGTAGCCTTGTGAGGTCAGACCATAACAGCCCGGGCTAACCCGAAAGACCTCATACACAATCAGCCTTGACGCTGTTTGTGTCGCGGCTCAACGCAGATCACACGAACAGTGCCCTTGCGCTTGATAATCTTGCAGTTACGGCAGATTTTCTTGACCGATGCACGTACTTTCATTATTCACTCCACCATTTCAGAGCTAGCGGCATTCGTTGCAGAACCGGTGTTAGCGGATCAGGCCACCACCACCATAGCCCTTAAGATTGGATTTCTTCAGCAGTGACTCGTACTGATGTGACATCAGGTGAGACTGCACCTGAGCCATCGTATCCATGACGACCACTACTACGATCAGCAGACTGGTACCACCCAGATAGAAAGGCACGTTAGCCGAAACTACCAGGAACTGTGGCAGCAGACATACCGCTGTCATGTAAATAGCGCCAAACATGGTTAAACGAGTCAGGACACCATCGATGTAACGGGCAGACTGTTCACCAGGACGAATACCCGGAATGAATGCCCCTGACTTCTTCAGGTTGTCCGCAACGTCCTTCGGGTTGAAGACCAGTGCAGTGTAGAAGAAGCAGAAAAAGATGATCCCTGCCGAGAACAGAACTATGTTCAGCGGCTGACCCGGACCCAGCGCCAGTGCGATATCCTGAAGCCATTCCCAACCTTCACCCTGTCCAAACCATTGTGCAATGGATGCAGGAAAGAGCAGAAGACTGGAAGCAAAGATAGCTGGAATAACACCGGCCATATTGACTTTCAGAGGCAAATGGCTGCTCTGTGCCGCGAATACTTTACGACCTTGCTGACGCTTGGCGTAATTGACAGTAATACGGCGTTGACCACGCTCAATGAATACAACGAACGCGATAATTGCAATGGCCAGCAGGGCGATTGCGAGCAGCGCCAGGATATTGATGTCACCCTGACGGGCTGACTCGAAAGACCGCCCAATCGCGCCAGGCAGACCAGCGACAATACCTGCAAAAATCAGGATAGAGATGCCGTTACCAATCCCGCGTTCAGTCACCTGCTCGCCCAGCCACATCATAAAGACGGCGCCGGTTACGAAGGTGACTACAGCGACCACGTAGAAGCTGATATCAGGATTGAATGCTACGCCCTGGTTGGCAAGACCTACGGTCATGCCGGTACCCTGAACGAACGCCAGCACCACTGTCAGGTAGCGGGTATACTGGCTGATCTTGCGTCGGCCCGATTCACCTTCCTTCTTTAGCTGTTCCAACTGCGGGCTGACCACCGTCATCAACTGAATGATGATGGACGCCGATATGTAGGGCATGATTCCCAGCGCCAGTACCGACATACGCTCCAGAGCACCACCAGAGAACATGTTGAACAGGCCAAGAATGGTCCCTTCATTTTGTTGAAACATCCGGGCCAGGGCATCAGGGTTGATGCCGGGCACAGGAATATGAGCACCGATCCGATATACAAGGATCGCCAGAAATACGAATTTGAGGCGAGAAATTAACTCGCCCAAACCGCTTTGATTCCCAACAGGTAGTGTCTTAGCCATTTAGTCCTCGATCTTACCACCAGCAGCTTCGATCGCGGCGCGTGCGCCCTTGGTAGCTGCCACACCTTTCAGTGTTACGGCCTTGTTCAGTTCGCCGGACAGTATCACTTTCGCACGCAGGATGCTACCGTTGATAAGGTCTGCAGCCTTCAGAGCAGCCAGATCGATCACGTCGGATTCAACCTTGGCCAGCTCGTGCAAACGAATTTCAGCAGTAAAACGCGCCTTGCGGGAAGTAAAACCGTACTTGGGCAGACGACGTTGCAGTGGCTGCTGTCCGCCTTCAAAACCAGGTCTTACTGAACCACCGGAACGAGACTTCTGACCTTTGTGACCACGGCCACCGGTCTTACCCAAACCGGAACCGATGCCACGGCCAACGCGCTTACGCTCTTTACGACTGCCTTCAGCAGGACTCAGAGTATTCAGACGCATGTTATTCTCCTTCGACCTTAACGAGGTAAGATACCTTGTTGATCATGCCGCGAACGGAAGGAGTATCTTCCACTTCAACCGTGTGGTTGATGCGACGCAGACCCAGGCCACGGACGCAAGCCTTGTGGCTTTCGAGGCGACCGTTAGTGCTCTTTACGAGCGTCACTTTGATCTTCTCAGCCATGACTTACCCCAGAATGTCTTCAACAGACTTGCCACGCTTGGCAGCAATGTCATCAGGAGAACGCATGTCGCGCAGACCCTTGAAGGTTGCGTTAACAACGTTCACAGGGTTGGTGGAACCGTAGCACTTGGCCAGTACGTTATGTACGCCAGCCACTTCCAGAACAGCACGCATAGCACCACCGGCAATAACACCAGTACCCGCAGAAGCAGGCTGCATGTAGACCTTGGAAGCACCGTGACGGGCTTTAACAGGGTACTGCAGAGTGTCGCCGTTCAGGTCGACCTGGATCATGTTGCGACGGGCAGCTTCCATAGCCTTCTGGATAGCAACTGGCACTTCACGCGCCTTGCCACGACCGAAGCCCACTTTGCCTTTACCATCACCAACAACGGTCAGGGCTGTGAAACCGAAGATACGACCACCCTTCACCACTTTGGCTACACGGTTAACCTGTACCAGCTTTTCGATCAGACCTTCGTCATTGTTTTGCGGTTTACGCTCATCTTTCGCCATGATGCCTACCCTCAGAATTCCAGACCGGCTTCACGGGCTGCATCGGCGAGAGCCTTAACACGACCGTGATACTTAAAACCGGAGCGGTCGAAAGCGACCTTGGCAACACCAGCAGCTTTAGCACGCTCAGCAATCAGAGCACCTACTTTTTTAGCAGCTTCAACGTTACCGGTAGCTTCGCCACGCAGCTCCTTCTCTACGGTGGAGGCAGAGGCCAGCACCTTGTCACCCTCAGGGGCAACCACCTGCGCATAGATATGACGCGGTGTGCGATGAACGCTCAGACGGTTGGCGCCCAGTTCACGCATCTTCATCCGTGCACGGCGGGCACGACGCAGGCGAGCAGAATTTTTATCAATCATGATCACCCTACCTTACTTTTTCTTGGCTTCTTTACGACGAACGTGTTCGTCGTAAAG
>NZ_JAHHPQ010000406.1:0-2832 GCF_024606245.1 Endozoicomonas sp. SESOKO2 | reverse complement strand
AATACTTCAAGGAAAATGTGCCTAAATGGTCATTCTCCCACGCAGAAAGTATTCCTTACTTCTACACTCTGGGTGCCTTCTACAAATGGCAATAAAGCGATGATAAGAGAGTTCCTGTACATGACAAGAGAAATATCGCTCAATCAGGCCTTCTGCCTGAAGTCGTGAAACCAACACAGGCAGATTTTGAGCAAGGTTAGGGTGACGATAAGGGTAGTAGAATGACATATACTCGTCTCAATGCATTAAGCCTTGCAGTGGCTGTTGCCATCAGCTCTTCCATCATGGTTACACAGGCACTGGCTGATCGCAGGCTGCTGACAAAGTTTGTTGGTATTCACGGCAATGGACGAGCGGAGCTGATCCAGAGTGAGGCCGTAGTTA
Organism: Endozoicomonas sp. SESOKO2; assembly: GCF_024606245.1. NCBI lineage: Bacteria > Pseudomonadati > Pseudomonadota > Gammaproteobacteria > Oceanospirillales > Endozoicomonadaceae > Endozoicomonas > Endozoicomonas sp. SESOKO2. The sequence goes on along the minus strand of NZ_JAHHPQ010000406.1, from coordinate 2,448 downwards.
AGCCGACTTTAGGTGATGACCAGCAGCCAATACCCAAATCCTTTACCACCACCTACCCAGATCCGGCTCCATTCAATGCAGACTTTGTCTTTCCTTCTTTCACAGACGTTCTTTCTGGCATCGACGCTGGTGTTGCCATTGTTGATCTGTTTGAAACAGACGAGAATGACGTTGCTCAGAAATACACCAAAATTTTGAAGGTGGCTGATGAGGGTGTCTTCAGGTTCACCCATAACCTTGAAGAAAGAGAACTGGTCATTGAAGTCAGGGCCGGAATGACCGATCAGGATTCAGTTGAGGCTGTGTTTGATCAAATGGATTGCATCGAACCTCTGGAGCCGTTGACAAAAATTGCCAGACCCGCACAACTGGCCGAAGTGCTCGAAGGTGCCGATCAAAGAGCAGGAAAACTCGGCACCCGTGACCACTATGTCGCCCTCGCTACCATTGAAGTAGAACAAGTTGAAGTGAATGGACGTACCTTCATGCGTCTTATCTCCGGAGGTGATCAGCCTCCTGAACTGAAGCGCCTGGGCCAATCGCTCTTCGTCAATGATGAGGCTCTCCTTGCAGCAGCCACCTCTGCCTACATTCAGGTTCATGTCCTGGGAGAGGATTTACAACAGCAGGCTCTTAATGAACTGTTAAAACACAGTAAACCCATCGGATATGTTGTGCACGTCGAAGATGATACTTATGCTTACCCTGTGCCTGAGGGCTATCCAAAGCTGGAAGTAAAAAAAACTCCGGGGGAGGTTATTGTTTTCCATGGTCAGTTGCAGTATCCGAATGATATCGCCTTTATAGAAAACCTCCATAAACTCCTGGAAAAAGCTGAGAACAATTATCCCGCTGAGGCACTAAAAACACAGATTAAAAGCTACGACACCAGAATCTACCAGTACGTTATTCGGAGCAGGCAGTTGGCACTGCTTGAGGAGTCAGCTGCACACTACGAACAACGCAAAACTGAATTCAAATTATATCCACTGGCCAGGCTTATATACTATGAATATCTCCGGCAGGCATTGACCAGTGCTACTCCGGACAATGACTATCAATTTGAATTCACATTTGGACACATCAAAGCGGTCTGGTCTGTCATCACGCCAACCTGGTTAAAGTTTCAACTCGAAAAACACTTCGGCTTCAAACCCGTAATTAGAGAGCTTCTGACTAATCAACGCTTTATTCAAACGTTCATGTCTGTTATTCGCTTTATCAGCAAAAAGGAGATCGGTCCTCCCGGGGTCGACGAACAGTTTGCTGACAAAGTGATTAGCGACATGATCAGGCAGCTGCCTGAAACGTATAAAAGACTGGAGGAGCTACAGACAAAAGAAGCCACAATCCTCCATATTAAAAATGAGTTGCAGCACTTATCGGCTACAGAAGTTACCAGTGAAGAGGAAAAACTCAAAGCACGACAAATAAACCAACGAATCGAGGATGAGCTTGTAAAGCTTCGTGTCGAACTGGAAGCCCTGGGAAACCGGGAACAGGATCTTCAGCAGGAAAGCAAACAAATTCCAGCCCTGGCACAACAACTTCGTGATGCCAGAAAGGCTTACTATTCTGAAAGAGCAACAAAGCTTGGCATAGGTGACTGGGATGATAACATGCCACCAGAAGAGCAAGCCAAACGCATCCGGGAGAAACTTAATGAAATCTTCAGAGCAGTTACCACAACAGGACAACCTGAGGAAGACACTGTAAAAATAAATCTGGCCACTATTGAAGGCCAACTCGGTATTGTTCCGGATAATGAAAATGATCTGGATGCCCGCTTTCAGTCCATTCAAAAGCATCTTCAGCAAAGCGCCAGCTCATACACCAGAAAAACAGCACATATCAAAGCCCGCTATTTAGCCATTGCCTTACATTTGAAGATTCAGGATTTTGATATCCATGCAGATGTTCACGATCAGGAAAAATGCCTGCTTCAAAAAATTGAAGCAATGCATGCTCAAGAAGCAGTTCAACGCCAACAACTCAAGACAATGGATGATCAACTTGATAAACAGTATGCTTTCATCAAGGAGACAAAAGCCGTTCTGGCAGCGGCACTTGGTATTGATCTGATCGAAGACACTACACTGAAAGACCGCACAAGCCTGGAATCAATGCTGCGTAACAAACTCTATGATCTTTCAAAGCTGGAAAATGAACTGAACGACATCAAAACACCAGGCCACCCCAAAGTCATGCCTGAAGTACTTGAGAAACTGACTGCTGTGGAAAGTGTCCTGAATATAGATAACCTCGATACAGAGAACGATGTGCATTACCGTCGTGACGCCATTTCTAAAGAAATTCAGACATACATCAAAGAAACCGGACAGCGGGTAGAAGAAGAAGCTCTGGAGATGCTGATAGCCGTAGAAAAAGCACTTGAGATCAATGTCAATGAGGGTGATGACAAAGCAACAAGACTTGACAGGATTGAAA